>JBOGZX010000142.1:0-3725 GCA_050697615.1 Gaiellaceae bacterium | reverse complement strand
GAGTACGACCGCCCCCCATGTGAAACCCCCAAACGTGATCGGTGGAACTGCCCGGCCGGCGCACGTTAGTCCCCCGAGGAGAATTCGGCAATGGGCACGAGGGAAGGTCGGCCGTTGACCAACGCCTCCTCGCCCGAGTGTCAGACGCCGAAGGCGTCTGACACTCGTTCGCGGCTCGACACTCGAACGCCTCCTCGCCCTTCTGCGGAATCGTCGCCGGGCATGGTTCGCCGACCGCCGCGATGGGCACAATGGTCGGCTCCGTCGCTCAAGCCTGAATGGACAACTGTCGATGAGCTTGCCGTGCGCGTTCTAATCGCAGACGATCATCGGCTGATCGCCGAGGGAATCAAGCGCGCGCTGACGGCCGAGGAGGATTTCGAGGTCGTCGGCGAGGCGAGCACCGGCAGCCAGGTGCTGCCGCTCGTGCGCAGGACGAGCCCGGACCTCGTGCTCCTCGACCTGCGGATGCCGGGGCTCGACGGCCTGTCGGCGCTCGAGCAGATCAAGCGCGACCACCCGGAGATCAAGGTCGTGATCCTTTCCGCGTCGACCGATCCGGCCGTGATCCAGACCGCCCTCTCCCGGGGTGCGAGCGCCTACGTGATCAAGAGCGTCAACCCGGTCGACCTGCCCTCGACGCTGCGACAGGCGATGGAAGGGAACGTCTTCCACGCCGTGGGGCTGCCGCCGAAAGGTCAGCCGACTGCGGCCAGCGAGCTCGGGCTGACGGCGCGCGAGATCGGGATCATCCAGGCGCTCGCGCGCGGCCTCTCGAACCAGGCGATCGGCAAGGAGCTGTTCGTCGCCGAGCAGACCGTGAAGTTCCACCTGACGAACATCTACCGCAAGCTCGACGCGGCCAACCGCACCGAGGCCGTGCGGCTCGCATACCAGCGCGGCATCATCGAGAACCCCCTCTACGAGGAGTAGCCCGGCCCGGACTCGCCGGAGGCGAGCTCAGGCGCCCACCGCGGCAGCACGATGCCTACCGTCGTCCCGTCGCCCGGCGTGCTCGACACGGTCAGCACACCGCCGAGGAGGCGCACCCGCTCGGCGATCCCCACCAGCCCGAGGCGCCCGCGGCCCGCGGCGGCGGCGAGAGCGCTCGAGGAGTCGAAGCCCCGGCCGTCGTCGGCGACCGTCAGCGCGACGCCGCCTGCGCGGGGCCGGACGCGAACCGTCACCCTGGACGCGCCGCTGTGCCGCCCAACGTTCGAGAGCGTCTCCTGGAGGGCGCGATAGAGCAGGATGTTCTGCGAGTCCGACAGACCGTCGAGCTCCGCGCGCACGTCCGCGACGACGGCGATCCCCGATCGGCGCTCCAGCGCCTTGGCCTCCCGCTCCACCAGCCGCGAGAGCGAGCGGCGCGCAACCGCCGACGTCTCGAGCGATAGGGCCACCTCGCGGAGACCGTCGTCGACCACCGCGAGGCGCTCGCCGATGCTGTCGAGCTCCTCGGCGACGGCCGAGCGGCAGGCTTCGGGCAGGAGCGGTTCCACATCAGCCGCGAACAGCCGGATCTCCTCCGCAAGGGCGGCAAGCTCCTGCAGCGGGCCGTCGTGCAGGTCGTAGCCGGTGCGGACGAGGCGCCGCTCCGCCGACTGCACCAGGGTGCGCTCACGCGCCTCGCCCTGCTCGAGCAGCCGGTGGCGCTCGAGCACGAGCGCGATCCGCGCGGCCGCGATCCGCGCGAGCGGCTCGACGTCCTCGCGGTCGCCGAGCTCACGGAGCCGCACCGCGAGCGTCGCGTGCGCGAGCCCGAAACGGCGGACCGGTACGCCCAGGATCGGCGAGCGGACACCGCTGACGGCGGCGCCGTCGCTCTCGATCGTCGCGCGCGCCAGCACCTTGACGCGCCGCGAGGGGCCGATTCCGGACGACGAGGCGAGGCAGGTCACGGCTCCCGGCTGCGCCACGACCCACAACGACGCCTCGACGACGCCGGAGGCTCCCGCGACGATGTCGACCTGGGCCTGCACCGCGAGCTGCGGCGGCACCTCGGTCAGGCGGGTGTCCGCCAGCGCTCGATCCAGGACGGCCGGGGCGAGCTCGTCGAGGGGCACGTCGAGCCGCGCCGCAGCCGCCTCGAGCTCGGCCGAGACGTCGACGACCGGATCCACGTTCACGAGCGCGGAGGTGGCCACGCGGCGAGCGACGTGTACGAGCTCGTCGTGCAGACCCCCGAAGGCGCCGACCTCGGACCGCGGCGAGGCCACGCCCGGCGGCGTCGCTCGGTCGCTCGATCGGATTCCCGATGTCGGTCTGTCCGGACTGACTGTCAGTGCGCTTCCCCCCTCGAACCCACTGCTCCTGCCGACGGCTCGTCGAGTGTGACTGACGGAAGGCCTCGAAAGCAATAGGTCCCACGAGGTCCATGCGGCCCATGCCGGCGCCGAACGGCTTCGCTCGCCCGTGCCGGCGTGAGACGTTCGAGCTGCGTGGGTTCTCCAGGGCCTGCTGATTGACTGTCGGCCGTGATCTCGTCCACTGCGGTGCTCGAAGCCCGCGGCGTGCGCCGCCGTGGGCAGATCTATGCGGCGCTGGCTGCACTCGCCTGGTCGAGCGCGGGCGTGCTGCAGCGAGAGCTGTCCGTGGGCACCGCCACGCAGGTCACGGGGCGCGCGTTCGTGGCCGCCTTCGCGCTCGCCGGCTTCGTCGCCTACTCGAACCGCAGCGTCTCCGGCACCGTGCGCGCGTTCGCCTCGATCGGCCGCGCCGAGCTCGCCGTTGCGGCGAGCACGGCGGCGGCGTCGGCGACGTTCATCGTGGCGCTCAACCACACGACCGTCGCGAACGTGCTCTTCATGCAGGCTGTGTCGCCGATCGCCGCGGCGCTGATCGCGTGGGCGGCGCTGCACGAGTCGGTGTCGCGGCGCACCGGCGTGGCGATGGTGATCGCCCTCGCCGGCGTCGGGCTGATGGTCGGCGGGCCGGGCAGCTCGCGGGGAATCGGCCTGGTGCTCTCGGTCGTCATGACTCTGTCGTTCGCGCTGAGCGTCGTGATCACGCGCCACCGGCGGGACATCTCGATGGGCCCCGCGATCTGCCTCTCGCAGGTGCTCGTGCTGGTCGCCGTCGGCCCGTTCTCTCATCCGGGGTCGATCGTGGGCGCGAACATCCCGCTGGTCTTCGCGCTCGGCGCCGGCCAGATGGGGCTCGGGCTCGCCTTCCTGACGATCGGCGCGCGGCTGATCCCGGCGGCGGAGGTCGCGCTGATCACGCTGCTCGAGGTCGTCCTCGGCCCGCTGTGGGTCTGGCTCGCGCTCTCCGAGCGCCCCGGCGCCGCCACGCTCGCCGGCGGCGCGGTCGTGATCGTGGCGGTCGTGGTCCAGGCCCGGGTCTCCGACGGGTGAACGGCGCCCTCTGGAAGAAGGCGCCGCTCGTCCTCGCACGCCACCCCGGCGCGCTGGTGGCGGTCGCGTGCTCGGCGTTCCTCGTCGCGCTCGCCGCGTCGTCCGCGCCGCTCCTCGAGGCGGGCGCCGAGAGCCAGGCGCTGAAGAGCAAGGTGAGCGCGCTCACCCCGCTCGCGGCGGGGCTCGTGATCCGCACGCCCGTCCTCGCTGCGCCGCACGTCGCCGCGGCCGACGGCGCGCGCCGCACCGCGGCCGCGAGACTCGCGGCGTCGCTGCCGAACGTGCGCGCGCCGATCGTCACCACCGAGATGCTCGGCGCCGAGGTCGTCGGGCCCGCGGTGCGGGAGTACGTGCCGCGCGGCCTTCAGG
>JBOGZX010000141.1:0-3766 GCA_050697615.1 Gaiellaceae bacterium | reverse complement strand
GCACGTACGAGCGCGCCGCAGCGCCGAGCTCACCTGCGTGCTCGGCCGCGAGACCGAGCGCCGCGGCAAGGGTCTGCACCTCGTGCTCGTCGACCGGCACCTTCAGCACCGCGTCGTCGGGCAGCTCGCTGAACCAGCCGACGTCGGAGACCACGAGCGGCTTGCCGAGCGACAGCGCCCGGATCGCCGAGCCCGACGTCTCGCCCATCGTGGGGTAGCGCAGGTTGACGAGCACGTCGCAGGCGGCCATCAGCGACCACATCAGATCCTCGGGGACGTAGTCCAGTCGCTCCACGCCCTCGGTCAGTCCGAGCCGCTCGAGCCGCCGCGTGACGTCGAAGCGCTCGCCCGCGCCGCCCGCGAGCAGCAGCCGCGCCTTCGGGCGGTGGCGCCGGAAGGCGGCGAAGGCCTCGAGGAGCTGCGGGATGCGCTTGTTCATGTTCAGGAACCCGAAGCAACCGATCGACGGATCGCCACGGACGCGTGCCTCCGGCTCGACGGCGGACATCGACCAGGCGGGATGCGGGATCCGCCACAGCCGCCCGTCGTAGCCCGCCTCGCGCACGCGGCGCGCGACGTAGTCGGAATGGACGATCAGCCCGTCGGCGGCGTCGAGCACCGGTCCCGCGAGCGGGAACCGCTCGGGCTGAGTCTCCCAGAGGAGCGGCAGCAGGTTGTCGAGAACGCCGAGCCCGAGCAGCCGTCCGGCGACGCCGAGCTCGCGCTCCATCGCGTCGAGATACCCGCGGCCGTCGCGCCGGCCGATCGTGATGCCGGCGATCAGATGGTGGAGCACGTACTCGTGCAGGACCACGACGCCGGGGCGCCGGCGCAGCGCGTCGACGATCCAGCCGTGCGCGTCGGGCTCGTTCCCGACGTGGTACAGCGCCACGTCCGCGACGGGCGGGCGCTTCCCCGGCTGCGCGACGACGACGTCGATGCGCTCGCGCAGGGCCGGCAGGAGCAGGGCCGAGTAGTCCGCGATGCCGGAGCGCGACGGGGGCAGCGGCGAGTAGTAGGCGACCTTCACGGTTCAGGAGAGAAGCGCGTCGACGCAGGCGTCCCAGGTCACGCGCTCGGCGACGGCCTTGCCGGCGAGCCCCCAGGCCCTCGCCTCGTCGACGTGCGCGCCGAGGTACGCGCACGCCTGCGCGAGCTCCTCGGCGGCGGGAGCGACGACCACGCCGGTCTCGCGGTCGTGTACGACCTCGAGCGGGCCGCCGGAGTCCGTCGTCGTCAGCACCGGCTTCGCCGAGAGGAACGCCTCGTACGGAACCATCCCGAAGTCCTCGTCGACGGGCGCGTAGTAGACGGCGAGGCAGCGCGCATAGAGATCCGCGAGACGTTCGTCGTCGACGCGGCCCGTGAACTCGACCCGGCCGTTCATGCCTGCCGCGAGGCGCTCGAGCCGCTCGCGGTCGGGCCCCTCGCCGGCGATCACCACCCTCACCCCGGACCGCGACCTCGCCGCCTCGATCAGCAGGTCGATCCGCTTCGCGCGGTCGAGCCGGTTCACCGAGAGCACGAAGCCCTCCGGGTCGGCGGTGCGATAGGCGAGCGCCTGCGGCGGGTGCGGCAGGACATCCCCGTCGACGCCGTTGAAGCGGCTGAGCCGGTCGGCGACGTTCTGCGACGTCGCGAAGACACGGCGCGCCTCGGCGAACGCCACGCCGTCGAGCCGCTCCACCGCGCACCGCGTCGCACGATCCTCGGGAGACTCGGAGAACTGCCCGAGCTCGGTTCGGTCATAGTCGTACGCCTGCCGGAACTGGTGCAGTACCCAGGCGACCTTGTTCGGGTGGCGCACGCAGTAGGCCGGAAACTTGGTCGCGATCACGCGGTCGATCGGCCGCCCGTCGGACTCGGTGAGATCGACGAGGCGCCACAGGAACGCCTGGTCGAGCACGCGCGTGCCGGGATACCACTTGAACGGCATGGTGACGAGCTCGGCATCGTGGCCGCGGGCGCGCAGCGCGCCGACGAGATCGTCTGCCATCAGCTCCGCCCCGCCCCGCACGAACGGCACCCGGGGCGCGCAGACGGCGATCCTCACGCTGCCCGGCCTCTCGCGCCGACGCTCGGGGCGGGCGGGCTCATCGGGCTTCGAGCCGCTGGATCCGCTCGTCGAGGTCGTCGATCAGCTTCAGCACGGCATCGTTGAACGCGCGCTGGTCGGCGAACGCGGGCTCGACATACCAGCGCATGAAGCGGCGCAGGAAGGACTTGACCGGGCCGCCCTTGCCCACGATCGGCCGCTCGGCCGAGATCGGCCAGAGCCGCTCGGCCTGGTCGCGGACGGAGAGCCGCACCTGCGCCGGCGGCACGTCAGCCGCGCGCGGTCCGGCGGCGCGGACCTCCTCCTTGAGCTTCGCGAAGAGCGCGGCGACGTCGGTCGTCTCCCCCGGACCGGGATCTCCTGTCATTGGGCCGGAGTGTAAAGACCGCCCGTTACGGAGCTGTAAGCCGGAACCGATCGGCAAAGGTGCCAGACACCCTGCGGGTGTAAGACACTCGAGCTCGCTCGGCGCGAGTGTCTGACGCCGCCTGGGGCGTCAGACACCTCCTTCGGGCGACCAGGACAGTCTACGATCGCGGCCCGGTGGTCGGGATCTCGCTCCTCACGCTCGTGCCCGGCTCGCTGGGCGGGAGCGAGACGTACGTGCGAGAGCTTCTTCGCGCCCTCGGACGGAGCGGCGAGCTCGACTACCGGGTGCTGCTGCCGCCCGTCGCGCCCGGCGCGGGCGAGAGGCTGCCGGCCGAGACCGCCGCGGAGTACCGGGCGGCCCGCACCGTTCCGGAACGCCTGCTCGCGATGGCGGTTGCGACGGCACGGCCGGGGCCGCTCCGGGCTCGCCTGGCGCCCGTCGACGTCGTCCACTACCCGCTCACCCTCCGCATCCCGACGCTCGACCGGCCGAGCGTCGTCACCCTCCACGACCTCCAGCACCTCGACCTGCCCCGGCTCTTCCCGCGCGGCGAGCGCGCCTTCCGCCGCCTCGCGTGGCACCGATCGGTCAAGGGCGCGTCGCGCGTGATCGTGCTGAGCGAGTTCGTACGCGACCGGACTGTCGCGACGCTCGGGCTCGACCCCGCCCGGCTACGTGTCGTGCCGTCCGGCGTCGACCACCAGCGGTTCACGCCCTCGGCCGGCGAGCGGCTCCCCTTCCTCTTCTATCCGGCGCGCGCGTGGCCGCACAAGAACCACCGCCGGCTGTTCGAGGCGTTCGCGCGGCTGCGGCGCGAGCGGCCGGGGCTGGCGCTCGTGCTCTCGGGCGGCGGCGACCTCGGCCGCACGCCGGAGGGCGTCCAGGTACGCGGCCGCGTCTCCGACGACGAGCTCGTACGCCTCTACCGGACGGCGGCGGCGGTCGTCTTCCCGTCGCTTTACGAGGGGTTCGGTCAGCCGCCGCTCGAGGCGCTGGCCTGCGGCTGCCCCGTCGCCTGCTCCGACGCGGGCGCGCTGCCGGAGGTCGTCGGAGACGCCGCGAGGCTCTTCGACCCGCGAGACCCGCGCTCGATTGCGGAGGCGGTTGGCGACGTCCTCGACTCGCCGGACGAGTGGGTGCGCCGCGGCCTGGAGCGCGCCGCCCGCTACTCGTGGGACCAGACCGCGCGGGCGACCGAAGCGGTCTACCGCGAGCTTCTCTGACCCAGCCGACCGGCGCGCGCGTCGCGCCAGCCGTCGAGGACCGCGCGGGCGGCGGCGGCGCGAGAGGGGTGGGAGGCTGCCAGGGCCAGGTGGGCGCCGATCACCACTCCCCGGCGC
>JBOGZX010000140.1:0-18794 GCA_050697615.1 Gaiellaceae bacterium | reverse complement strand
CATCTAAGCGGGAAGCCCACCTCGAGATGAGAGCTCCCATCTCCTAGAGAGAGTAAGAGCCGTGGAAGACCACCACGTTGATAGGCGGGACGTGCAAGCACAGCAATGTGTTCAGCGGACCCGTACTAATTGCTCGAGGTCTTGATTTAGAACTCATGCTCGTAGCTATGGAGTTTTGAAGGTGTGCTGCTTTTGCGCACGCTTTCGCCAGTTGGGCGGTCATAGCGACGGGGAAACACCTCTTCCCATTCCGAACAGAGAAGTTAAGCCCGTTAGCGCCGATGGTACTCGGGGAGCAATCCCCCGGGAGAGTAGGACGCCGCCCATTTTCTCTTCGAGGGCCCCGCACGGGGCCTTCGCTCGTTCGGCCCTCAGGCGGCGCGAAGCTTCTCGCGCCAGTCCGGGTCGAGCGCGCGTAGGCGCCGGACGCGCTCGCCGACCGGCGGGTGCGTACCGAAGAGCGCCGCAAGCCCCTCTTCGGCGAACGGATTCGTGGTGTAGAGAGGCTCGGTCGCAGGGCTCGCCTCGAACCCCACGAGCTCCATCGCCTGCTCGAGCCGGACGAGGGCGTCCGCAAGTCCGTGCGGCGAATCGCAGATCTCGGCGGCCCGGCGGTCGGCCTCGTATTCGCGCCTCGGCGAGAGCAGCAGGTGCACGAACGCGGCCGCGAGCGGCCCCATCACGAAGAGCAGCACCCGTTGCATGAATCCGCCGACCCGCGAGAGCTCGACGACCGCCGACGCGACGATCACCACGATCGTCTGGACGAGCACGTCTCGGTGGCTGAGGTGGGCCAGCTCGTGCGCGACGATCCCCTCGAGCTCGGCCGGCGACGCGACGCCCACGAGGCCGACGGAGAGCGCGACCGCCGAGCCGCCGCCCGCGCCGCGTCCGGACGAGAGTGCGCGCGGATAGCTGTCGCGCAGCACGTAGAGCCGCGGCTTGATCACCCCTGCGCGGGACGAGAGGCGCTCGACGGTCGAGTGGAGGGCCGGCGCCTCCCCGGGCAGAAGCTCGCGCGCGCCGACCATCCCCATCACGATCCGGTCGGCGTACCAGTAGACGGCCGCCGCCAGCAGCACGATCGAGGCGACGAAGAGCACCGCGACCCGGTAGCCGCCCAGCTTCCAGCCGGCGAAGCCGAACAGCACGCCCAGAGAGATGACGACGAGCCACGCCTTCAGGACGTTCCGGAGGACGAGCAGACGGCGGCTCACGCCGAGCGAACCGCCTCTACGCTTCGTCGTCGCGCTCGTCCGCGTCGTCCTCGGCCAGGCCGCGGGGCGGCCAGTCCGGCTCCGGGGCGTCGCAGCGGCTCGAGCAGTGCAGGGACGCAACGTTCTGCAGCGGAATCAGGATGTGGCCGTTCAGCTCGACGTGCGCCACGTCCTCGAGGTAGCAGTAGGCGGTCAGCACCCCGTCCTGGTACTCGCCGCCGAAGAGGGCGATCTCCACCTGCTCGCCCTTGTACTTGTTGGTGTAGTCCTCCATTTCCGGCCTGAGTCTAGTCGGTGGCTGCGGCCAGGCGACCCTCTGTCACTCGAAGCTCGACGACGCCGCAGTTCGCCGTGCTGCCGATGCCGGCGGCGCGCGACGAGGCGTAGTCGACCCCCGCCGCCTCGGCACCGCAGGCGCGGATCGATCCGCCGTGGCCGACCACCAGGACGGTCTGCCCGGGATGCCGGGCGGCGATGGCCAGCACGGCCATGACCACGCGCCGCCGCATCGCCTCGTACGACTCGCCGTGCTCCCAGCCGTGCAGACCCTCCCGCCAGCGGCGGAACCCCTCCGGAAACCGCTCTTCCGCCTCGGCGAGCGACAGCCCGGACCACTCGCCGACGTCGACCTCGCGCAAGCCGGCATCGACGCTCACCGTCAGCGCGAGCCGTTCGGCGACGATCTCGGCGGTCTCGCGCGCCCGGAGCAGGTCGCTCGAGTAGACCGCCGCGATCTCTCGGCCGGCGAGCCGCCCGGCCAGCTCGCGGGCCTGAGCGCGGCCGACCTCGTTCAGCGGCCGGTCGGCGTGGCCCTGCCACCGCCGCTCGCTGTTCCAGTCCGTCTCACCGTGCCGGGCGAGAATGAGCCGGGCCACGGAGCTCACGGGAGCAGATCGGGGATCGGCGCCGTCACGCAGCTAACGTAGCGGCGCGATGGATCTCGGGCTCCGCGACAGGGTGTGCCTCGTCACCGGCTCGACCGCAGGGATCGGCTCGGTGGTCGCCGAGCAGCTCGCGGCCGAGGGTGCCGTCGTCGTCGGCACGGGCCGGCGGGCGGAAGGCCCCGGAACCCTGCACCTCGCCGCCGACCTGACGCGGCGCGGCGAGGCCGAGCGCGTCGTCGCCGGGGCCGAAGCGCGCTTCGGGCGCGTCGACTGCCTCGTCAACCTCGTCGGCGGCACGCGCATCCGCCGGCTCGAAGAGCTGACCGACGACGACTGGCAGTCGTCGTTCGAGCTCAACCTGATGACCGCCGTGCGGACGACGCGCGCCGTGCTGCCGGGAATGCGCGATCGGCGGTCGGGCGCGATCGTCAACGTCTCGTCGACGGCGGGCAAGCGCCCGTCCTCCGGCATGCCCGACTACTCCGTGATGAAGGCGGCGATGCTCTCCTTCTCACGGCTCGTCGCCGACCTGCACGCGCACGACGGAATTCGGTGCAACGCCGTCACGCCGGGGCCTACTGCGACCCAGGCGTGGCTCGGCGACGGAGGGCTGGCCGACCAGCAGGGAGAACGCGAAGAGGTGCTGGCAAAGGTCGGCGCCGGCCGGCCGCTCGGACGTCTCGCCTGCCCGGAGGAGATCGCGGCCGTGATCGTCTTTCTCCTGTCGGAACGGGCCTCGTACGTGACGGGCGCCGCCTGGTCCGCGGACGGCGGAACCGTCCCTATCATCGTCTAGCCTGCCTCCGTGCCCCACCTTGCCGGGAGCGTTGCCGACGCCTTCGCCTCGCGGATTCGCGAGCGGGAGGAGAGCGACCTCTCGGAGCTCGCCGTACGCTCGTACGAGACGCGCGGCCGGGCGCGTGCAGAGGTGGCGTGCAGCCTGCGCACGCCGTTTCAGCGCGACCGCGACCGCATTCTCCACTCGAAGCCGTTTCGCCGTCTGAAGGGCAAGACGCAGGTGTTCATCGACCCTGCGGGCGACCACTACCGCACGCGGATGACGCACACGCTGGAGACGACCGGAATCGCGCGGGTCGTCGCTCGGGCGCTTCGCCTGAACGAGGACCTGGCCGAGGCGATCGGCCTCGGCCACGACCTCGGCCACCCGCCGTTCGGTCACGCCGGCGAGTCGGCGCTCGACGAGCTCGTCGACGGCGGCTTCCGCCACAACGAGCGCTCGGCTTCGATCGCCCGCAGCCTCAACCTCACCGACGAGGTCGTGAACGGCATCCTCACCCACACCGGGGAGGTCGAGCCGGAGACCCTCGAGGGCAAGATCGTCCGGCTGGTCGACCGCTTCGCGTACATCAACCACGACATCGACGACGCGATCCGGTACGGCATCCTCGAGCACGGGGATCTCCCGCGCCGCGAGCTCGACGTGCTGGGGGCGACCGGCGCAGCGCGCATCGACACGCTCGTCCACGACCTCGTCGAGCGTTCCGCGGAGGCGGGGGACATCGTCCAGAGCGACGAGGTCGGCGGCGCGATGCTGGCGCTCCGCACGTTCATGTTCGAGCGCGTGTACCTCGCACCCGTCACGCGCCCCGAGCACGAGCGGGCCCACGCGACCATCCTGCGCATCTACGGGCACCTCGCCGGCCGGGGCGACTCGCAGGACGAGATCGTCGACTTCGTCGCCGGCATGACCGACCGCTTCGCCCTCTCTTATGCCGAGCAGCTCGAGGACTCCTAGACCTTGGCGCTGATCAAGGACAGCTCCGTCGAGGCGGTCAAGGCGGCCGCCGACTTCGTCGAGGTCGTCTCGGCGCGAACGCAGCTCCGGAAGGGCGGCGGCGGCCGGTTCATGGGACGCTGCCCGTTCCACGAGGAGCGCACGCCGTCGTTCTCCGTCAACGGCGTCGACAAGCTCTACTACTGCTTCGGCTGCGGCGCGAAGGGAGACCTGATCACGTTCGTGCGCGAGTCGGAGGGGCTCTACTTCGCCGGCGCGATCGAATGGCTCGCAGAGCGGTTCCGGGTCCCGATCGAGTACGAGGAGAGCTCGCCCGCCCAGGACGAGGCGCGCAGGCGGCGCGAGCGGCTGTTCGCGCTCCTCGACCAGGCCGCCGCATTCTACGAGCGGACGCTCTGGGACTCCGAAGCCGGCGGGATGGCACGCGACTACCTGAAAGGCCGCGGCCTCCACGAAGAGGTCTGCCGCGCCTTCCGGCTCGGGCTCGCGCTGGGCGGCAACACGCTGGCGCGGAAGGCGCTCGCAAAGGGATTCACGCACGACGAGCTCCGCGCGGCGGGTCTGGCGCGGCAGCGAGGCGACGACTACTTCGCCCGGCGGCTGCTCTTTCCGCTCGCCGACGCACGCGGGCGCATCGTGGGATTCCAGGCGCGGCGCCTCCACGAGGACGATCCGCTCAGGCAGAAGTACCTGAACACGCCCGAGTCGGAGCTCTTCCGGAAGGGCGCTGTCGTGTACGGGCTCGACAAGGCGCGCGCGGCGATCGCACGCGAGGACCGAGCGTGCATCGTCGAGGGCAACACCGACGTGATCGCGCTCCGCCAGGCCGGGCTCGAGCCGGTCGTCGCCAGCATGGGCACGGCGCTCACCGAGCAGCAGCTGAAGGAGCTCGGGCGGCTCACGAAGCGGCTCTGGCTCGCCTTCGACGGCGACGCCGCAGGGGAGACGGCCACGCTTCGCGGGATGGCGCTGGCCGTGCAGCAGGGCTTCGACGTGAAGGTCGTGCCGCTGCCGCCCGGCGTCGACCCGGCCGACGACCCCGCCGGCTTCGACGGCCGCCTCGAGGAGGCCGAGCCCTATCTGCTCTACCGCGTGCGGATCGAGATCGACCGCGCCGACGACCGTGAAGCCGCGTTTCGCACGGTGAAGGCCCTCCTCGACCGGGCGACGGACTCGCCCGAGCGGCAGGACGCGTGGCGGTACGCCAACGACAAGCTCGGCATGACCGTCCAGCTTCGCGCAGGCGGATCGGCGGCGCGCTCGGCCGCGCCCGCCACGCAGCGCGTGCTCGACGCCGGGATGAGGCTCGAGCGGAACACGCTCGCCGGCGTGCTCGCACACGACGAGCTGCGGCCGTTGCTCGCCGAGCTGTCCGCGGATCACTTCTACGACCCGCTCCACCGCGAGGTGTGCGCACATCTCGTCTCGGGGTCGGCCCTGTCGTCCGAGGGCGTCGGCGTCCTCGCCGAGCTCGACGCGCGCGCCGAGGCGGAGGGGATCGACGCGAGCACGGGCACCGAGCTGCTCCTGCGTCTGCGCGAGCGCGAGCTTCGCCGCGAGCTCCAGCACTCCGACCCCTCGCGCACCCGCGAGCTCCAGGAGTCGCTGACGCGCCTGCTCGAGCGGGTCGCGGGCTTCTCGTGAGACCCGAGGATTTAGGGTTCGCGCCTGAATATCTTGCGGCCCCGGTCGCCGCTCCGCGGCGCCGGTCGCCATCCTCGATGCTCGCAATAGCGCTGCTATTGCTGCGCTCGGGTGCGTCGCCCGGCATCCACGGATCGACCCCCGGAATCCGCAGTCTTTTCTGACACGAGCCCTTACGCTCGCCGGCCCCGGGGTCCCGCCGGCTCCGGGATTGCGACCACGGATGCGAGCTGGGGTGGCTCGATCGGGTCGATCAGCTCCGGCCGCCTCGTGCATTCGAGCCGGATGTGCCCGAGGAGGTTCCCCCTGTTCGTCCGGAAGCAGTGCCATCGATGCCGCCGCCGGGAGGGTCCCAGTGCCGGTTTCCGTCGAAGGGGTCGCGCCGGTGCAGGAGGAGGACGCGGTCGGCAGCGTCCAGGCAGATCGCCCGCACCGCGGTCCGGTGCAGCGTCGCCACACGCGTTCCTTCCGGTCGCTCGAGGACGGCGTCGAGAGGTAGCTCCCCGGGTTGGACTCGAACCAACAACCCTCCGGTTAACAGCCGGATGCTCTGCCAATTGAGCTACCGGGGACGGCGCGCGCGGCATTGTAGCCCGGCCGCTCAGGGCCCGACGGTCACCGCGACGTCCTGCTCGTGCTGCGGCGTCCCGTCGGCCGCCGACGGCGCGTACGCCGCGATCGTCGCGTCGCCCGGGGACGGCGCGTGCAGCGTCGTCGAGAACGTGCCGCGTCCGGGCGCGCCGACCGTCGCCGTCACGGTCTGCTTCGTGAGCACCCGGCCGCCTCGGCGCAACTCGACGACGAGCGTCGCCTCGAACACGCTCGCGGTGCCGGACACGGTGAACACGGCGGGAACCGATGCGCCTGACCCGGGCGACTCGACCAGGATCGGTGGCACGAACGCCGCGACGTCGCCTCGGGCCAGACCCGTGCGCCCACCGACGTCCACCCGCTCGACCGAGCTGAACTGCGTCAAGGTGTAGACGATCTCGGCGACCTGCTCCTCGGAGGCGCCCGACAGGTCGACGCGGGCTGTGCCGTCCGTTACCTGGACGGACGCCTCGATGCCCAGAGCGTGCAGCGAGGCCGCCGCCACCGCCTGGGTGTGCGGAACCTGCTCGCTCTCGGCGGCCAGCTTGCCGTCGTGGACCCGGAACGCGGTGATCGTCGTCGGCGGGAGCGCTGCGGTCGTCGTGGAGGGAGTCGTCGCGGTACCCGGCGGGGCGACTCCGCGCGTCGAAGGATGGCTGTTCGAGCCGCATCCGGCGACCGCCGCCGCGACCAGGACGAGGATCGGCAGGCGCCTGCTCACGAGGCCCAGTCTCGCAGGAGGTGCCGATGGCGGGCGAAACCCGTTTGCGAGGTCCCGACTCCGCCTATCCTTCAGGTGTGAGCGTCATCGCGATCGTTCTCCTCGCTCTCGCCGCCGGCCTCGTCGTGGCCGTCGAATGGCCCCTGGTCTCGCGGCGTCTGGGTATCGCGGGCCGGCAGCCGGTGCTGCGCCGGCGCCGTCCCGCCGGGCAGGGCAAGCGGCGCGCCTCGCACCTCCGTGTCGTCGACGACGAGGATTCCGACGAGTTCGCACGCTCGGTCGAGCGCGACCTGGCGTCGCTCCCGACGATCGACGAGCACGACCGGAAGCGGTAACGCTCACCGGACGCGTACGAGGGCGCGCAGCGTCGCGGTGTTCGGGAGGATCCGCGCGACGTCCTCCATGTTCTTCGTCTCCTGGTAATCAGCCGCGCGAACGACGAGGCGGTGGCGGCCCCGTGAGGCGCGGATCCTGATCGCCGCGCCGGTCATCGGGGCGGCAACGTGCCTGCCGTCCAGCGTCACGTCGATCGACGACGGGTCGACGCCCGAGCCGGCGTCGGTCGCGCTCACGACGATCCCGCCGCGCACGCTCGTCACGCGCAGGCGCGGCGGCGTCACGTCGTTCACCCAGTACCGGAACGTGAACGGTCCCGAGTCGGCTGCTGAGCGCGTGTCGAAGACGAGGTCGTAGGCGCCGGCGGCGGGAAGGACGACGCCGGCGGCGCGGATCGCGCGGCCGTAGGTCGAGCGGTAGGGGTTCACATCGATCGGGAGCGCCGTATAGCCCGCCAGCCGGTCCTCCGAGCCGTCGAACGTGACGTGTGGGACGACACGGCCCGAGAGCACGACAACCCCGAAGTTCGCAGCCCGGCCGGAGACCCTGACGCGGAATGCGCGCTCGGGCCCCGCGTACTCGACGTCACCGGCGGTCGGGTAGCGGTAGGCCCGGATCAGGGACGGTGCGCCCTTCGTCGTCCCGCGGTACACCCCGGGCCCGCGCAGCGGGAGACGCCGCTCCGACGCGAGCTTCGGCGCCGACACGTCCAGCCAGAACGGGATGCGGCGGACGTCGGCGCCGCGCGTGAGGACGACGAACCCGGCTCCGTCCCCGACGGTCGGCCCGCCGGTCGCGGTGACGGCGAGCGTGCCCGGGACGGTGACCGACGGCGGCACGGTCACGGTGGAGCTGCCCGTCTGCATCGTGACCGCGGCCGTCCACTCGCCCGCGCCGCCGCCCGCGTCGGTCAGCGTCACCGAACGAGAGACGGAGGTCGACGGGGCGAGCCGGCCGAACGAGATCCCGGTGGGCGACGCGAACAGGAGCGGCGCGTCCGCGCGCGGCAGGTCGACGATCCCGCCTCCCTCACGCATCGACAGCGCCTCGCTGCCGGTGGCCGAGTGAACCGGGTCTCCGGTCTGCACGAGCGCCGACTTGATCTGCGCGACCGTCCAGGTGGGGTGGCGCTCCTTCAGGATCGCGGCGGCGCCGGCCACGGCCGGAGTGGCCATGCTCGTGCCGCTCAGCGTGCCCCACGTGCCCTGCGATCTCGGCACCGACGACAGCACGTCGACCCCCGGAGCCGAGACGTCCGGCTTCATCCCCAGCGACACGGGCGTCGGCCCGGCCGAGGAGAAGTCGGCGATGTGGTCGTCGGAGGTGGCGGCCGCGACGGTGATCGCCCCCGGTGCGTTGCCCGGCGACGAGATGGAGCCGTAGCCGAAGCCGTCGAAGTCGTTGCCCGCGGCGACCACGGGCACGACGCCGGCGGCGGCGGCCGCGTCAATCGCGTGCACGACCAGGTCGCGCGACGGGTCCACCTCCGGCTCCCCCAGCGACAGGTTGATCACGTTCATGCCGTCGGAGACGGCGGCCTCGATCGCGGCGGCGATCTCGGCGCTGTTCCCGTCGAGCCCGAACTGGGGCGTCGGGATCGTCAGTGCCTTGTAGTTGCCGAGGTAGGCGTTCGGCGCGACGCCGGAGATAGAAGTCCCGTTGGCGTCCGTACCGTGGACGCCGGCGGCGATCCCGGCGACGTGCGTCGCGTGGAACGACGCGGTCGGGTCGAACGGGACGTTCGCGTACTTGTCGGCAGGTGACGGCGGCGCGAACGTCCGCTGCACGATCACCTTCGGCGTCGTGTACGCCGTCTGTCCCTTCGGGAAGCCCGGTGGGTAGGTGTAGCCGCTCGGGTCGAAGTACGGGTGGGTCGCCTGCAGGCCGTCGTCGATGATCCCGATCTTCATCCCGTTGCCGGCCGTGTCGAAGGCGGCCCCCCAGAGCTTGTCGGCGCCGATCTCCTCGGGAGTCCCGGTCGTTTGCAACGCGTGGTAACGCACGTTCGGCCATACCTTTGCCACACCCGGGACGCGCGCGAGCGAGGCGACCTCGGAGCGGGGGAGGACGACGGCGAACCCGTCGGCCACGAGCCGGTAGCGCCAGCGCACGCGCGCCGAGGGAACCGACGACGAGATGCGCTCGGCCAGCATGTTCTGGGCCGACTCGAGCCGCCGCGCGTAGGCGGCGTGCGAGGCGGACTGCAGGGAGCGGCCGAATGCCGAGAGCGGCGCCGCCGCGAGCGTCACGACGACCTCGGTCGTCGGCCCCGGCGCAGGGGCGCCGAGCCCGTCTCCGGAGAAACAGACGGCGGCCGTGAGAGCCGCCGCGACGATGACCCAGAGCCTGGTCAGAGTGCGGATGAGAGGACTTGAACCTCCACGCCCTTACGGGCACACGGACCTGAACCGTGCGCGTCTACCAATTCCGCCACATCCGCTCGGCGGCGGAAGTGTAGCCGCCGTCAGGCGAGGGACGAGGGCTCGCGGCCGAGCTGCTTCGTCCACCAGTCGACGTCGCGCTCGTGGAACTTCTCCTGGAGCTCGCCGACGTAACCGGCCAGATCGTGCTCGCGGCGTTCGATCCGCTGCTCGCGCTCCGCGAGCTCGCGGGCGAGGTCCTCGAGCTTGTCCTCGCGGATCTCCACGTCCGCCTGGACGCGCGCCTCGCGCAGCCGCAGGTCGTCCTCGAGCCGCTCCGACTTGGAGGCCCGCTCGTTCAGCTCCTCCTCGAGCTGCTCGAGCCGGCTCTCGCGCGTCGCGAGCCGCTCGCGCCGCTCGGCGGACAGCCCCTCCTGCGAGTCGATCTCCTGCTCGCGCCGTTGCAGCTCCATACGGAGCTCCTCGGCCGCGCGGCTCGCGCTGTCGGACCTCGCGTGCTCGGCTGCACGCGCGGCGAGCTCGGCTTCCCGGGCCCGCAGCGCCACCTCGCGCTCGTCGAGCTCCCGCGCACGGCCCGCGACGGCGTCGGCGCCGGCGCCGGCGGTCTGCAGGCGGCCCTGCGCCTCGTGCAGCTCCGTCTCGCGGCGCGAGAGCTCGGCTTCCCGCGCCTCCAGCTCGGCCAGGAGCGCGAAGGCCTCCTGGGTTGCCTGCCCGCGGCCCTCGCGCTCGCGATCGAGGCGCTCCTCCTGCACGCGCAGCCGCTCCTCCCACGCGTGCAGCGTGAGCTCCGCGTCGGCGGTCGCGCGGGCGCGGTTCTCGGACTCCAGCTCGGCCGCTGCGCGGCGCTCCTCGAGCTCGCGCTCCTGGGTGCGGAGCCGCGTCTCGGCCCCGTCGAGCGACTCGTCCCGCGCCTCGATCCTCGCGCGCTCGCGGGCGGTCTCGGCTTCGAGCTCACGCGCGGCGCGCTCGCGCTCACCGATCCCCTGATCGCGTTCGCGCACGGTGCGCTCACGTGCCGCGAGACGCGCCTCGACCTCCTGCCGGCGGGCGTCGAGAGCCGCGGCTTCGCGCTTCAGCTCGCGCTCGCGCTCGCCCACCGACGCGAGCTGCTTGGCAATCTCCGCGGCCGCATCTGCGCGCTCCCGCTCGGCGTCCTCGAGCTCCTCGACGCGGCCGTCGGCGTGCGACGCGAGCTCCGTGACGCGCGCGTACTCGGCGACGATCTCCGTGTGGCGCTCGACGAGCGCGGCCTGCTCGCGCTCGAGCTCGGCGACGCGCTGCCCGACCGAGCGCTCGCGCTCTTCGAGCTCCGCCGCCCACTGCTCGAGCTCGACCTGGCGCTGCGCCTGCTCGCGCCGCTTCTCGGTGGTCTCGTCGCGAAGCGCATGCTCCCGCTCGAGCGCGGCCTGGAGCTCGGCCGTGAGGGTCGCGATCTCCGGCTCGGGAACGAGGGGCTCGAGGATCACCTCCACCGGCGGGGGCGTTTCCTCGACCGCCGCGGCGGCCGGGACGGACTCTTCGGCCTCTTCGACCTCGGGACTCTCGCGGTCGGCCTGCTTTTGCTCCAGGATCAGGCGCAGGCCGGTGCCGAAGCCCCGCTCCCGCTCGAGCGTCATTTCAGGACCTTCATGATGTTGATCACCGCGGGCCCGAGCACGACCAGGAACATCGCGGGGAAGACGAAGAGGACGGTCGGGAAGAGCATCTTGATCGGCGCCTTCATTGCCTTCTCCTCGGCGGCGGCCTGACGGCGTAGCCGGGAGTCGGCCGCCTGGACGCGGAGGATCCGTCCCAGGGAGATGCCCAGCTGATCGGCCTGGACGACCGCGCGGACGAACGCGGCGAGCTCCGGAGCCTGCACGCGCTCAGCCATCTTCTTCAGCGCCGTCTGCCGCGACTCGCCGATCCGGATCTCACCCATCGTCATCGCGAACTCGTCGACGAGATGACCTTCCATGTGTTCGGTCAGCTTCGCGATCGCGCCGTCGAAGCCCAGGCCCGCCTCGACGGAGACGGCGAGCAGGTCGAGCGCGTCCGGCAGCTCGGCCTTCACGGCCTCGCGGCGCGCTCGGGTGCGCATGGTGAGCACCGAGTCGCAGGCGAAGAACCCCATGGCTCCGAGTACCGGAACGAGGACGATCGCGAAGACGAACGACCCGAGGGCGGACATCATGAAGCCGAGGACGGCGCCTCCGACGAGAGCCGCTCCCTTGATCGCCAGGAAGGCCTGCGGCGTCAGCCGCTGGGAAAGTCCCGCGGCGACGAGTTTCGTCTGGACGGACTCGATCGTCGTGCGCGGGCTCAGCTTCAGCGGGATCGATGCGAGCCTGGAGGCCGTCGGGGCGAGCACCCGTTCACGGAAGCGCAGGCGCTCGAGGTCGGTCGCCCGGATCTTGATACGTCCGTAGTCGACCGCGCGCTTGAGGGAGCGCTCCTTCAGGCGGGCCGGGTACGTGGCCACCTCCGCCACGAGAAAGGCGGCTCCGCCGAGGCACAGCAGTGAGAGAAAGAGGAGCGTCATCGTCTACCCCCTGAAGGACACGATTTTCTTGAGCATGAGCGAGCCGATCGTCATCATCACCAGGCCGCCGCCGATCAGCATGTGACCGGCGCTGCTGTTGTACAGCGGTGCCATGAACGTCGGATTGACGACGGTCGCGGCTCCGGCGATGAAGAACGGCAGCCCGACGAGCGTGTAGGCGGCCATCCGACCCATCGCGGTGAGGCCGCGAATCTTGCGTGCGAACTGCTGGCGCTGCCTGACCGTCTCCGCAACCATGTCGAACAGGCCGGCAAGCGAGCCGCCGATCTGACGCTGGATCGTCACGGCGGTGATCACGAACGAGAAGTTCTTCGAGCCGACGCGCGCCGCCATGTCGCCGAGCGCCTCGTCCATCGGCTTGCCGAGCTGGGTCTCGGTGAGAACGCGCTTGAACTCCTTGGCAGCCGGCTCCGCGCCCTCCTCGACGGCCGACTGGATGCCCTGCCGGAAGGAGTGACCCGCCTTCAGCGAGGCCGCGATCGTGATCAGCAGGTCCGGGAGCTGGTTCTCGAACCTCTTCAGGCGCGCATTGGCCTTGAAGCGGACGAACCCGAGCGGGAGCAGGAAGCCGACCGCCATCCCGACGAGCGCGAGCAGCGGCGAGGCGGCCGCGACGGCGACCACGAGGCCGAGGAAGAACGCCGCGCCGGTGCACATCGCGAGCAGCTCACCTGCCCGCAACGGGAGATCGGCGCGCTCGATCATGCCCTGGACGGCCCGGAACTGCTTGAGGTTTGCGAGCGAGGCCTCGATCGCGTCGATCGTGCGCCCGCGCGCCCGCTTCCGCCCCTGGCGGCGGCGCTGCTTCCCCGCCTCGTGGACCGTGGCCAGGTGCGGCTCGAGCCGCGCCTTCAGCCACGATCCTTCGCGCGAGGAGAGCCAGAAGCCGCAGGCCAGCAGCACGAGCAGGCCGGCGACCGTGCTGATCAACAGCGTCCCCGCCCAGCTGTAGCCGGCCGAGGGGATCAGCGCCGATGCCGCCGGGTCGGCGGTCGCTCCGTCCGAGGCGGGCAGGGCAACCGTCGTCGCTGCCCTACCCGCACCCGGCACGGTCGCGTTCAGCCGCAGCTTTTCGCCCGGGCGGGCAGCGGTGTCGTAGGTCACCTGCCAGGTACGGGCCAGCTCGTTCTCCAACGACGCGTAGACGGAGGCGAGCTCGGTCGCGTCGGCGGCCTGACGGTAGGAGCCGCCGGTCTCGCGCGCGAGGCGCCGGAGTGCCGTCGGGGTGAAGGAGGGGCCTCCGATGCCGATCGTGTAGATGGACGCGTGCGCTTTCTGGGCGGCTGCGATCGCGTCGTCGAGGCTATTCAGGCTCGAGACGTCCTTGCCGTCGGTGACGACGACGAGTGCGCGGCCCGGACGATCGTCGGACTGAAGCTGCTGCGACGCAACGACGACGGCGTCGTACAGCGCGGTGCCGCTGCGGGTGTCGACCGTGATTCCCGAGAGGGCGTTCTCCGCGTCCGCCGGGTCGCCGGCGGCGCCAGAGACGGAGATCGCCGACCGGCCGAAGGCGACGATTCCGACATGGTCGGAGGGCCGCGCCGCACCGACGAAGCCGCGGGCGGCCGCCAGAGCGTTCCGCAGGGGCCGGCCGCGCATCGACTCGGACCGATCGACGGCGAGCACGATCGTCTTCGACCGGCCCAGGTTGACCGCGACCGCCCCGGCCGCGGGCTCACCGTCCTCGCGCAGACGGGGCGCGGCGGAGCCGCGCGGTGCGATCACGATCGCGCGAAGTGCGGGAAAGCCGCTGGTGTCGACCGCCTTGATCCGGACTCCGGCGGCGGCAGCAGCAGGCGCCGCGACCAGAGCCAGGACCACGCCGGCGACCGCCGGGAGGCGCCGGGCGCTCATTCGTATCCGCCTCCGAAGCCTGTCGACGCGAACGAGGCGCGAAGCTGATCGGCGTCGTCCGCAGCGAAGAAGCTCGGCGGCAGCACGACGTCGTTCGCCGCGAGCCGCTCGAGGAAGTGCGGCTTGAGCCCCGAGGCGTGAAGCGGCGACAGCAGGCGATGCATCCCGCCGTACGCTTCACCCTCGTCCGGCGGCTCGGCGACGAAGATGTCCTGCAGCGTCACGACCTCCGCCTCCATGCCGAGCACCTCGGAGACGTTGGTGATGCGCCGCGAGCCGTCGACGAGGCGCTGGATCTGCACGAGCAGGTCGAACGCGCTCGCTATCTGCTCGCGGATTGCGCGGTGCGGCAGCTCGACTCCGGCGGTCATGACGAGCGTCTCCAGACGGGCGAGGGCGTCGCGCGGGGAGTTCGCGTGGATCGTCGTGAGCGAGCCTTCGTGGCCGGTGTTCATCGCCTGCAGCATGTCGAGCGTCTCCGCGCCCCGGACCTCGCCGACGATGATCCGGTCGGGACGCATCCGCAGGGCATTGCGGACGAGCTCGCGGATCCGGATCTCGCCCTGGCCCTCGATGTTCGCGGGCCGCGACTCGAGCGTGATCACGTGCTCCTGCTGTAGCTGCAGCTCGGCGGCGTCCTCGATCGTGACGATCCGCTCGTCTCCGGGGATGAACGCCGACATGGCGTTCAGGGTGGTCGTCTTGCCGGTGCCGGTGCCCCCGGAGATGAGGACGTTGAGCTTCCCCTTCACGCAGGCGGCCAGGAACTGGGCGGATCGCGCGCTGAGCGTGCCGAACGAGATCAGGTCGTTGATCGTGTAGGGATCGCGGGCGAACTTGCGGATCGTCAGCGTCGGCCCGTTCAGCGCCAGGGGCGGGATGATCGCGTTGACTCGGCTGCCGTCGGGCAGGCGGGCGTCCACCATCGGCGATGCCTCGTCGACGCGGCGACCGACCTGCGAGACGATCTTGTCGATGATCCGCATCACGTGCGACTCGTCGACGAAGCGAACCTCGCTCCGCTCGAGCTTGCCGCTCCGCTCCACGTAGATCCGGTCGAAGGTGTTGACCATGATCTCCGTGACGGAGTCGTCGCGGAGGAGCGGCTCGAGCGGTCCGTAGCCGAGGATGTCGTCGGTGAGCTGGCGAACCAGCTCCCGCCGCTCCTCGCGGGTGAGCGGTGTGCGGTCGAGCGTCAGCTCCTCGGTGACGGCGCGGTAGACGCGCTCGCTCAGATCCTCGGAGTCGTCCTGGCGGAACAGCTCGGGCCCGAGCTTCGCGATGCACGCGTGATGGATCCGTGCCTTCAGGTCCGCGTACGGGTCGGCCTCGACGACGGGCGCCGGGGCGCCGTGGCCGTTCGGAGAGGCGAGGACGGCGGTGCCGCCCTCGCCCTGGCGGGAGAGGCGATCGTGGAGTCCCATCCCGTCAGCTCCTCGAGAGGCTGAGTCCGCGCCGCTTTTGCTTGGCCGCCTTGGCGGTCGGCGCGAGCAGCGCCTTTGCGAGCTGGAGAATCGCCCGGGAGAAGTCGTCGCCCGGCTCGGCGAGCACGGCGGGGTTGCCGCGGTTGACGGAGAGTGGCACCACACGCTCGGACGGAAGCTCGTTGCGGATCTCGAACTTCAGCGCCGCCTCGACCTCGCGCTTCGAGAGTCCGACCTTCGAGTTCGCCCGGTTGAGCACGAAGCGGACGCGGTTCTGCGGGAACGAGAGCAGCTCGAGCGTCTGGAGCGCGAGCCGGACGTTCTTCAGCGTCGGCACGTCCAATCCGCAGAGCACGAGCAGCTCGTCGGTGCGGTCGAGCGTCGCCAGCATCGGTCCGTGGAAGAACGGCGAGGTGTCGACGACGATCACGTCGTAGCACTCGCGCGCGACCTCCATCAGCCGCGTGATCTTCGACTCCGTGACCAGCTCGGCGTCCTCGGGACGGAGCGGGGCGGGGAGGATGTCGAGACCGCAGGCATGCTTCGTCGTGTAGCCGGCGAGCTTGTCGAAGTCGAGCTCTCCCGGAGCCAGGACGAGGTCGTAGATCGTCTTCTCGGGCTCGATTCCCATCACGATCGCGGCGTCTCCGAACTGGAGGTCGAGGTCGAGCAGCAGCGTTCGCTTCTGCAGCTGCTTGGCGAAGGCTGCGGCGAGGTTGGTTGCGGTCACCGTCTTGCCGGTGCCGCCCTTGGGCGAGAACACCGTCACGACGCGGCCCGTCTGCGCCCGTGTGCTGCCGGGCACCGTGCGCCGGGCGTGCGAGGCCTTCTTGATCGTGAACACGACGTTCTCGACGAGCTGCGGCAGCAGCAGGACGTCCGCGACGTCGGCGGCGAGCGCGCCGTCGAGGATCTCGGTCGCCTCGCCCGCGGCGACGACGACGATCGGCGAGCGGGTCTGCTCGCGGATCGCCGCCACCTCCGTGGCCGGGAAGCTCGCCTCGCGGGCTGCGTGCAGAACGCAGTCCAGGTGGCCGCCGGCGAGGGCGCCGGTGGCCTGCGCGACGTGCTCGGCCGAGCCGACGACCTCCAGCTCGGGATGCCGGGCGAGCGACTCGCGAAGGTTGACGAACCCTTCGCAGTCCCCGGTCAGGTAGATGCGCGTGCGCGGTGTGTTGTCGGTCTGCTCGCTCACTTGGGGCTCCCCTCGTTCAGGTGCCTGAGGTTGGCCTGGTTGATGCCGTCCTTCGTCATCGAGGTGGTGCTCTCGGCGTCCTCCGGGCTGTCGACGGCGTTCGTGACGGGGCGCAGCTGCAGCGACCAGCCGATCGAGTTCTTGACGGCCCACCAGATCTTCTGGACCTGCCGCTGGTCGCTGGCGGCCAGCATGATCGCTCCGCCCTGCGACGTGCCGATCTTGCTGGAGGTCGCACCGGGCGCCTGGAGCACGAGGACGTTCCGGACGACGTCGCGGCTGATCAGGCAGGAGTCGCTGCCGCCGCAGTTCCAGGTCGCGACCATGTCGACGTGGTCGCCGGGCTTGACGGTTCCGGCGAGCGTCTGCGCGGGGTCGCCCTCGATGTTGATCGCGCGGAGCGTCCCGTGCAGCTGCGCACGCGGGCCGAGCTCGGCGTTGTCTGCGAAGCGACGCAGCGTCACCTGCTCACCCGTGTAGATCGGGGCGGTGGTGACGAGGTTCTGAACCTGGTCGGGGTTGGAGATCGACCCGGGGACGACGGAACGCTGGGCGATCTGCGAGGTGACCATCAGGTGGTGCTTGACGATGTCGGCACCCGAGGTGCCGACCGGGATGTCGCTCTTGGCGACGTAGACGCCGACGGTGCTCACGCTGTGCTGAACATGCCGCTTGTAGTTGGCGACGTAGAAGAGCGAGAGCATCGCCGCGGCGATCGCGAGAACGATCGCGATGACGATGTTGCGAACGCGATAGGTCATGGCGGCGGTGGGTTCCTCTTGGTCGGGGTCGGGGTGGGATGGCGGATGGAGGGGTCAGTCGACGAGGGCGATGCTGTAATCGCCGAGGTCGGGGGCGGGGCTCGCGTTGGGCGTGGGAACGACTCCCTTCCAGATGACGCGCGTGAAGTAGCCCGTCAGGGAACCGCTGTTGCCCTGGAGTTGAGGATCCGGAAGCAGATGGAAGCCGACCCAGGCGATCACGTGGTAGCTCGCGTTCGAGCCCTGGCCCGTGAGCGTGTCGTACACCGGGAAGAGGAGATCGGTCCCCACGCGGGCGTCGAGGGCATCGTTGACCTGGCTGCCGTTGTACTTGGCTCCCGGGTCGGAGTAATAGCCCCCGAGCGGCAGGAACTTGTCGTAGCCGTCCTGGATCCAGGACGCCATGGTGCTGGTGCCGACGGTTCCGCTCGTCTGGCCGTAGTTGAGGTTGATCAGGTCGAACGCTCCAGGTGCTCCCGTCTTCCCGAGCGACAGGGTCGTCTGGTTGGCAGGCCCGAAGCACGGACAGCCTGGGCCCGACAGCAGGGGGTGTTTGATATTGACCGCGATCGGCGCGACGTACTGGGCCTCGGACGGCACGCCGGCCATGGCCGTGGCATGCGCGCCGACGGTGACGCTGAAGATGCCGAAAATCCTCGAGAAGAAGCCCTCGGTCGGCCTGGTCGTCTTGACGGTGATCGTGTCGTTCGGCTCGTACGTGCTCGAGAAGGTGATGTTGGCGCCGGCGACGCCGCCGCCGTTGTCGTTGCCGTAGGCGATCGCCAGGGCGGCCGCCTTCGCCGGGTCCTGCGGCAGTGCCTGGGCGCCCGCGAGCGCGGCGGCGTCGACCGTCGACTGGGTGGCACGCTGGGCCCTGAACCACGACCCGACGTCGACGACGAACGCCGTCATGCCGATCACGACGATCATGAAGAGGGCCGCCATCACGGTCACCTGCCCTGCCTCGTCGCGCCGGAGCTTCATTCCAGGCTCTCCTTGGTGGTCGAGGTGAGGTTGCCGGCCTTGACGACGAAGCCGAAGATGTTGATCGAGTAGGGATAGCTGGCGGTGACGGCCACCTGGCTCCCGGTGGTCGTCCAGTCGGGCGTCGAGGTCACGGTGATGTTCGGGTCGAGCTTTGCCGGGTCGAGGCCGGCGGCAGCGTTCTCGACTGCGAGCTTCGCGGAGGCGCCGTCGTCGCCCACGAAGCGGCTGACGGCGGCCTTGCGCGCCCCTGCGCGGGTGGCGTCGGTGAGCGTCAAGTAGTTGTTGAATGCGATCCCGAACTGCACGATCGCGAGGATCAGCAGGGCGAAGATCGGCATCACGAGCGCGAGCTCGGTCATCGCCTGACCGCCCTCCTTCTTCAGGGCGGCGGTGCGGCTGAGCGTGAGTGGCGGATGCTTCATCGGCGGCGGTTGATTCGGGAGAGCGATTTCGTGCGGGGCGAGTCGGGTTGTTTTATTACGGTTTTCGGCCGGATCG
>JBOGZX010000139.1:0-6432 GCA_050697615.1 Gaiellaceae bacterium | reverse complement strand
CGCGCGACCGTCTCCTCGACCTCGCCGCCTGTCTGCGCGGCGAGCCGCTCGGCGCGCGCACGCACGGCGGTCGCGCTCTCGTGCAGCATCCGCAGCACCGGCACCTCGCGCAGCGCGCGGTCCGGCTCCAGGTAGAGCAGCAGCGTTCCCTCGAGCGCGGCGAGGCCGAGCTTGTCGATGCGCAGCGCGCGGTGCAGGGGGTGGCGGCGCAGCCGCTCGATCAGGTCGGCGTTGCCGGCGACGATGCCGGCCTGCGGTCCGCCGAGCAGCTTGTCGCCGCTGAAGCAGACGAGGTCGGCGCCGGCGGCGAGCGATGCGCGCGGCGTCGGCTCGTCCGCCACCTCGACGAGCGCGCCCGAGCCGAGGTCGTCGAGCAGCGGAAGCCCCCTGGCGCGCGCGACCGCCGAGAGCTCCTGCAGCGTCGGTCGCTCGGCGAAGCCGACGACCCGGAAGTTCGACTGGTGGACGCGCAGCAGCACTGCGGTCGCCTCGGAGGCCGCCGCCTCGTAGTCGGCGGCGCGGGTCCGGTTCGTCGTGCCGACCTCGACGAGCTGCGCGCCCGAGCGGGCGAGCACGTCGGGGATGCGGAAGCCGTCGCCGATCTCGATCAGCTCGCCGCGCGAGACGAGCACCTCGCCCCCCTCGGCGAGCGCGGCCAGCGCGAGCAGCATCGCGCCCGCGTTGTTGTTCACGACGATCGCCGCCTCCGCCCCCGTCAGCCGGCGCAGGATCGCGGCGACGTGGTCCTGGCGCGAGCCGCGGGCGCCCTCGGCCAGGTCGTACTCCAGGTTCGAATAGGAGCGGCCCACCTCGAGCACCCGCTCGACGGCGGTCGCCGGCAGCGGGGCGCGGCCGAGGTTGGTGTGCACGACCACGCCGGTTGCGTTCAGGACGCGCCGCAGCGCGGGCCGCCGGGCTTCCGCAAGCTCGGCCTCGAGGCGCGCGGCGAGGTCGCCCGGCTCGGCGCCGGCCCGGATCTCCGCGCGGGCCCGGGCGAGCACCGCGCGGGCGGCGTCGACCGCGAGCGGATCGTCGCTGCCCCGCGCAAGCTCGTCGACGGAAGGAAGGTCGCGCAGCTCCATCCGTCGCGCACGATACGCGGCTCGGCCGGTCGGCCGGGGCCGCTGCTTCACTATCCGTCATGAGGCGCGCGGCGATCGTGCTGGTTGCTCTGCTCGTCCTGGCGGCCGTCGGAGTCGGCGTCGCGCGCGCGATCGCCTACCGCGGCGTTGCCAAGCCGGGCGTGCGCGTGCTGGGGATCGACGTCGGCGGCAAGTCGCGCGCGCAGATCGAGTCGGCGCTGAAGGGTTGGGCGCGCGAGCCGGTGACGATCCGCGCCGGCGGCCGCTCCTACCGCGTCGCACGCGGTTGGCTCGTCGCGGTCGACGCGCGGGCGACGGCGCGCCGCGCGCTGGCCGCGGGCTCGATGCTCTCCCTGGTCGTCTCGCATCGGCAATCCGTGTCGCCGGTGCTCGGCCGCGCGGACGGCGCGACGGGCGTGCTGCGCGAGATCGCGCGGGTGGGCTCGGCGCCCGTCTCGGCGGCGGTCGTCGTGAACGGCACCGAGGTCACGTTCACGCGGTCGCGCACGGGGAGCGAGCTCGACCGGGCGGCGCTGCTCGACCGGCTCGCGCTCGACGTGGAGGTCGTCGACGCGCCGTTCCGCGAGGTGCGGCCCGCGATCCTCGATCCCGGCGCCCGTAGCGCCGCGTCGACCGCACGGCTGCTCGTCTCGGCGCCGGTCGCGATCTCCTACCACGGCGCCCGCCTCGGCTCGCTGACGCGCGCGCAGCTCGCGCGCTCGCTGCGTGTCCGTGCTCGTGCTCATCGGTTCGCGGTGGGATTCGATCCCGACCGGCTCGCGCGCCTCGTGCGGCCGCGGCTCGGCCGCTGGGTGCAGCATGCGCACAACGCGCAGTTCGCGGTCGCGGGCATCGCGGTGCACGTCGTTCCGTCGATACCGGGTCGCGACGTCGACCCGACGCAGCTCGTCGTCGCGGTGACCGCCGCAGCGCACGGCAGCCACGTCGCGCAGCTCGAGCTCGGCCCGCGCGACGCCGAGCTGACGACGGCGAAGGCGCAGGCCCTCGGCATCCGCACGAAGCTCGTCTCGTACACGACGCAGATGGGCGAGTCGTCGTCGAACCGGATCCACAACGTGCACCTGATGGCCGACTTCATCGACGGCACGGTGATCGCGCCGGGCGAGGTGTTCTCGTTCAACGACGTCGTCGGCGAGCGCACCGCGGCGCGCGGCTTCCTCGAGGGGCAGATGATCATCGGGTCGCTGGTGCTGCCATCGATCGGCGGCGGCGTGTGCCAGATAGCGACGACGCTGTTCAACGACGCGTTCGAGCTGGGGCTGCCGATCCTCGCCCGCACGAACCACAACCTGTACCTCGCTCACTATCCGCTCGGCCGCGACGCGACCGTGTCGTGGGGTGGGCCTGACTTCAAGTTCCGCAACGACCTGAAGCACGGCATCCTGATCACGACGTCGTACACGGACTCGACGCTGACGTTCACGTTCTACGGGACGCCCGAGCATCGGCGGGTCGTGTCGCAAACGAGCGCGCAGACGAACTGGACGCAGCCGTCGATGAACTACGCGATCGACCCGTCGGCGCCGCGGGGATCGGTCAAGGTGGTCGCGGGCACGGGCGAGCAGGGCTTCGACGTGACCGTCGACCGCAAGGTGTACGACGCGGCCGGGAAGCTGCTCCGAAGCGACGTCTTCCGCTCGCACTACATCCCGGACAGCCCGACGACCGTCTACGGCCCGGGCGCGACCCCGCCAGGCCCGTACATCGTGCTGCCCTCCTCGATCTGAGGGCTTCGTCTTTTCGGGCCGGCGCAGGCGCACGGCCCTTCGGTGGCTCGCGGTCCGCCCCCCTTCGTGGTCAGACAGGAGTCAGACTCGAGTCTGACACACGACTTCGAGACGAAAGCGTCACGAAAGTGCGCGAAGCGAGGCCCGGTGCGGTGTCGGGACCCACCGTGACGTCGTCTCATTCCGACGATGACCCCGCGATCGCGGGGAGCCCTCCGCCCAACCTCGCAGTCAGACTCGAGTCAGACCAGAATCAGACTAGAGTCAGACTGTCGGACTGTTGCCTTGGATCGCCTGAAGTAGGTGTCGGACTCGGCAAAGGGGCGTCGGAAACTCGTGCTTTGGGCTACTGCGCGTCTTCCTTGCGCGGGACGGCGGGACTGTCGGCGCAGCGCCGCTCGTAGCACTCGAGCACGATCTCGACCGCCTCGGCCGCGTCGTCGGTGAGGTGCAGCAGCTCGATGTCGTCCGGCGAGATCATCGCGTCGGCCAGCAGCTGCCGCTTGATCCAGTCGACCATCTCGCCCCAGTACCCGGAGTCGAAGAGCACAACCGGGAAGTGCTGGATCGTGCCCGTCTGGATCAGCGTCAGCGACTCGTACAGCTCGTCGAGCGTCCCGAAGCCGCCGGGGAAGATCACGAAGCCCTCCGACGGCCGCACGAAGCACACCTTGCGCGCATAGAAGTGCTCGAAGGTGTGCTCGATGTCGAGGTACGGGTTCGCGTGCTGCTCGTGCGGTAGCTCGATGTTGAAGCCGACGGAGAGGCCGCCGCCCTCGCGGGCGCCGCGGTTCGCGCCCTCCATCACGCCGCCGCCGCCGCCGGTGACGACAGCCCAGCCCACCTCGGCGAGCCTGCGGCCGACGGCGCGGGCGTCCTCGTACGGCGTGCTGCCCTCGCGCACGCGGGCCGAGCCGAAGAGCGCAGCGGCGGGGCGGTCGATCAGGGCGACCTTCTCGAAGCCGGCGCGGAACTCGGCGGCGATCTTGGCCACCGACGCGTCGATGTCGGGCGACGGGTGGTCGAGGATCCGCCGGTCGGTGCTCACAGGCGGTGCTGCGGCACGTGAGCGGCGATCATGCCGGCGACCAGTGCGACCGCCGTGCCGAAGTAGAGGACGTACGCGGCGACCGCCTTGCTCCCGCCGCCGCCGAGCCGCAGCCAGCGCGCCGATCGCCACACGGCGCCGCCGTCGAAGATCCCGACCGGGATCAGGTTGAACAGGTTGAGGAAGAAGCCGAAGTAGGCGAGCGCGAGCATCAGCTGCGAGCCCTGCGAGCGCCCGATCAGGTAGCAGACGAGTGCCGCGAGCCCGCCGAAGATCGGCCCTGCGATCGCGACGCGCACGGTCTGCCACGGATGGCCGCGCGTGTACTGGACGTACGCGCCGAGGAACGGCACGAACACCGGCAGCTTCGGGTGCAGCCCCTCGCGCTGCGCCTCGAGGAAGTGACCCATCTCGTGCAGCAGGATCAGCGCCACGATGCCGACACCGAACTTCCAGCCCCAGATCAGCGCGTAGGCGCCGACGGCGATGAAGATGCTGCCCGCCTTGACGAGGAGGAACGTCCACTTCGCGAGCGCGATCGCGCCGGCGACGATCGGGCCGAACAGCCGCCGGATCGCCGCGCGCCAGTTGGTGCCGTGCGGCTGAATCGGGTCGTAGTCGCGGTAATCGGAGCTCATGAGCCTCTGCCGATCCACTCTTCGCCGCCGGAGTAGACCTCCTTCTTCCAGAGCGGCACGCGCTCCTTCAGCTCGTCGATCGCGTCCCTGCAGGCAGCGAGCGCGTCCGCGCGATGCGGCGCCGAGACGGCGATCACCACCGACGTGTCGCCGATGCCGACACGACCGACTCGATGGTGGATCGCCACAGCGCACAGCTCGTACCGCGACTCGAGGGACGCGGCGATCTCCTCCATCACGCGCTCGGCCATCCCCTCGTACGCCTCGTAGTCGAGATGCGTCACCTCGCGGCCGCGCGAATGGACACGCGTCGTGCCGGTGAACGTCGCGATCGCGCCCGCTTCCTCGTCGCGTACCTCGTCGACAACCCGGTCGAGCGAGAGCGGCTCGTCGCTGAGCAGGTACGCGCCGCCCGAGACGGGTGGGATGAGCGCGACCTCGTCGCCGTCTGCGAGCGCGCGGTCGCGCGGTGCGTACTCCTGGTCGACCGCGTACAGCAGCCCGCCCGGCTCGTCGCCGAGCTCGAGCGCGGACCACACGTCGCCCACGGTCTCCGCGTCGATCGAGCGCTGCGACCAGCCGGCACGCTCTCGCAGCCCCGCGAAGAGGCGCACGTTCACCGCCGCCACGCGATCCCCCAGTCGTGATGGCCGTAGTAGCCGAGGCTGTAGCCGAGGTCGGCGAGCGGGCCGTATGTGCGGTCTCCGTGCAGCACCATGACCGCACCGTAGCCCTTGCGCTCGCGCACGAACGCGAGTGAGGAGCCGTCGGGCGACCAGGCCGGCGACTCGTCGGCGCACCCGCGCGGCGGCCGGTCGAGCTCGAAGCGGCGGCCGTCGAGCGTCACCTGCCAGAGCTGCCAGCGCGCCGCGAAGAAGAAGGCGTCCGTCGAGTCGCGTTGCGAGAGCACCGCCACGCTCTCCCCGTCCGGGTTGCACGTCACGGAGCCGAAGGCCCGGGACGGAGCGTCCCAGAGGAGCCGCGGTTTCCAGGTGGGCGCGGTCGCGGCGACGAGTCGCTTGTGGTGGGTCGCGATCCGGTCGCCGCCGGCGCTCATCACCAGCGTGGAGCCGCACCACGTCACGTAGTCGCCCAGCGAGATCGCCTTCCCGACCGGGACGCTGCGGCCGGTCGCGACGTCGAGCGCGCGCAGGACGAGGCCGTCGGCGGCGATCGAGTCCGAGCCCATCGGGTCGATGAAGTAGAAGAGCCACCGACCGTCCGGCGACCACGTGACGAGACCGAGCGGGCCGGGTGCGCCGCCGGGCACCGTGCGCCGGTCCTCGTGCACGCGCAGCACCGGCTTGCCGTCCACGACGATCGTCTGTTCCGAGGGGACGGCCGCGATGCGGGCGACCCGGCCCTGCCGCGAGCTGAGCCCTCCGGCGATCCGCCGCGGCCTGCCGACGACTCGGTCGGCGCAGGTCGAGAGCGAGAGCACGTGCTGCCTGCCGCCGCGGGCGTAGGAGAGCGACGCCGCGAGGTGCGGGCACGTGTGCATGGTCCGGGCGCCCGCCGAGCGGGCAGCGACGAGGGCGAGCACGGCGAGCACGCATGCGAGGACGCGCACGAGGCGAGCATACTTCTGCGGATGGCCGCCACCGACCGCCGCGAGACGGAATCCGGGATCGAGGTGAAGCCGGTCTACACGGCCGACGACGCGACGGCCGCGCTCGAGCTTCCGGGGGAGTTTCCGTACACCCGCGGCCCCTATCCGGACATGTACCGCGGCCGTCCGTGGACGATGCGCCAGTACGCCGGCTTCGCCTCGGCCGAGGAGTCGAACGAACGCTACCGCTACCTGCTCGCGCACGGCCAGACCGGGCTCTCGATCGCATTCGACCTGCCGACGCAGCTCGGCTACGACTCCGACGACCCCCGCGCGCTCGGAGAGGTCGGCCGCACGGGTGTGGCGA
>JBOGZX010000138.1:0-2202 GCA_050697615.1 Gaiellaceae bacterium | reverse complement strand
GCGCACCTCCGAGCCGGCCGGGGTCGAGGTCGACGTGGCGTACGAGGCGGCGGGCGACGACGAGGCGCTCGATGCGGCGATCTCCGCGGCGAGGCCTCGCGGGCGCGTCGTGCTCGTCGGCATCCCCGACGGCGACCGGTCGTCGTTTCACGCAGCCGCGGCTCGTCGCAAGGAGCTGACGCTCGCCTTCTGCCGGCGGATGCGTGCGAGCGACCTGCTGCGTGCGATCCGGCTCGCCGAGAGCGGCGGTATCGAGCTCGGCGCACTCGTCACCGCGCGGTACGGGCTCGCGGACGGGACGCAGGCGTTCCGTGACCTCGTCGAGCGGCGCGGTCTGAAGGTCGTCGTGGAGCCGGCGCCGTGAAGCTTGCGCTGGGCGTCGACTTCGGCACCGAGTCGGTGCGCGCCGTGCTCGTCGACTGCATGGACGGGAGCGAGGTCGGCGCGAGCGTCGAGGCGTACGAGCACGGGGTGATCGACGCACAGCTCCCCGTTCCGGACGAGGACGTCGAGCTCGAGCCGGACTGGGCGCTGCAGGATCCGCGCGACTATGTCCGTAGCCTCCAGACCGCGGTGCGCCGCCTGCTCGCCGATACCGGCGTCTCGCCCGATCACGTGGTCGGGATCGGTGTCGACTTCACCTCCTGCACGATGCTGCCGACCCTCGCCGACGGCACACCGCTCTGCGAGCTCGACGATCTTCGCCGCGAGCCGCACGCGTGGGTGAAGCTGTGGAAGCACCACGCCGCGCAACCGGAGGCCGACCGCATCAACGCCGTCGCGGTCGAGCGCGGCGAGCCGTGGCTGCCGCGCTACGGCGGCAGGATCTCGTCCGAATGGTTCTTCGCGAAGGCGCTGCAGATCCTGGACGAGGCGCCGGACGTGTACGCGCGCTCCGACCGGCTGATCGAAGCGTGCGACTGGATCGTCTGGCAGCTCACCGGCGTCGAGAGTCGCAACGCGTGCGCCGCCGGCTACAAGGCGATGTGGTCGAAGCGCGACGGATTCCCGGCCTCCGACTACTTCACCGCGCTCGACCCCCGGTTCGCGCACGTCGTCGACGAGAAGATGTCGCGAACGCTGCTCTCGCCCGGTGTCCGGGCGGGCGTGCTGAGCGAGCGTGCGGCCGCCTGGACGGGCCTGAATGCAGGCACGCCGGTCGCGGTCGCGAACGTCGACTTCCACGGCTCGGTGCCGGCGACGACGGTCACCGCGCCGGGGACGCTGGTGATGATCATGGGAACGAGCAACGGGCATCTGCTGCTGGGCGAGGAGCTTGTGCACGTCGAGGGCATGTGCGGCGTCGTCGAGGACGGCATCGTCCCCGGCTACTTCGGCTACGAGGCGGGTCAGTCGGCCCTCGGCGACATCTACGCGTGGTTCACGCAGCAGGCCGTCCCGCCCGAGTACCGTGACGCGGCGCGGGCGGGCGGGGTGGACGTCCACGACGTGCTCGCCGAGGAGGCCGCGTCTCTGCGGCCCGGCGAGACGGGCGTGCTGGCACTCGAGTGGTGGAACGGCAACCGGGCGGTGCTCGTCGACGCCGACCTGCGCGGTCTCCTCGTCGGGATGACGCTCGCGACGCGTGCGCCCGACATCTATCGCGCGCTGATCGAGGCGACGGCGTTCGGCACCCGGGTGATCGTCGAGGCATTCGAGCGCGCGGAGCTCCCGGTCGGCGCGATCGTCGCTTGCGGCGGGCTCCCCGACCGCAATCCGTTCGTGATGCAGGTGTTCGCGGACGTCACCGGCCGCGAGATCGCGGTCGCGGGCTCGCGCCAGGCGCCTGCCCTCGGCGCGGCCATGTTCGGCGCCGTCGCCGCGGGCGCCGCCGCCGGCGGCCACGACTCGATCGGCGACGCGTCGCGGTCGATGGCGCACCTGAGCGGCACGAGCTACGCACCCCGGCTCGAGCACCGTGAGGCGTACGACGTCCTCTACGGCGAGTACGTGCGGCTCCACGATCTCTTCGGGCGCGGCGGCGACGACGTGATGCGCCGGCTGAAGCGTCTCCAGATCGCCGCCGCCACCGTCGCATCCGCTCCCGCGTGAGGAACCGCGGCGCCGGGCGCCGGGTCTTCCCGGCCCGCGTCAGCTCGGGTCGACGCGTGGTGCGCGAAGCGGCGGCAAAGAGGCTCCGGCTCCGCCCGGGACGAACCTGGCCCCGAAGCCGCCCGCTCCGGCCGACGAGCCGCCGATCAG
>JBOGZX010000137.1:0-2479 GCA_050697615.1 Gaiellaceae bacterium | reverse complement strand
GGGGGCGCGCGCGACGCGCCGGCGGTTACGCCTCGGCGGCTTTCTTGCTCCCACCGGCGGCCTCGCCGCCGCCGCCGCCGCCGCCGCCACCACCGCCACTCGAGTCCCCGGAGCTCCCGCCGCCGCTCGAGTCCGCTTTGCCGCCCGCCGATCCGCCGTCGCCGGAGGTCGAGGACGCCTCGGCGGAGCCGCCGTCCTTCGGGTGCTTGGACTTCCTGCCGTAATCGGTCGAGTAGAACCCCGAGCCCTTGTAGTGAACCGCGACGGGGTGCAGCACACGCTGCAGCGGCCCCTTGCCGCACACCTCGCAGGTCTCCGGGCCCGGCTCCGTCATCCCGTGAAAGACCTCGAACAGGTGCCCGTCGGGGCACTTGTATTCGTAGATGGGCATCGGATCGGCAAGGCTAGCAGCGGGCTCCAGGTACCCTCGTCCACGGGGTGAAGCGCGTCGTCGTTCTGCTCGCGTTGCTCGCCCTCGCAGTGCCGGCAGCCGCAGCCGCGCACGCGACGCTCCTCCGGACCGTCCCGAAGACCGGGGCGATCCTCGCTCGACCTCCCCGCGCCGTCCGCGTGATCTTCGACGACTCCGTCCGGGTCACCGGCGGGAACGCCGCGGTCGAGAACGGCTCGAACTCCTCCGTGCTCTCCGGGAAGCCTCGCGCAAACGGCCGCACGCTGATCCTGCCGCTCCGAGCCGGCCTGCCTCGAGGGGACTACAGCGTGCGGTGGAGCATCGTCTCCGACGACGGACACCACGAGGAGGGAGTGATCGCGTTCGGCGTGGGTGCGGGGTCGCCGCCGCCCCGGTCAGTGCTCGGCGCGTCCGTGGCGCTCACGTGGTGGGGCGTCGTGCTGCGCGCGCTCGCCTACGTCGGCATCCTGGCCGGCTGCGGCGCCGCCGCCTTCGGTCTGCTCGCCCGGGACGCGCTCGGCGAACGCCTCCGCCGCCCGCTCGCGCAGATGCTCTTCCTCACGCTCCTGGCGGCGTTCGTCGGGATCAGCGGCATGGCGCAGCCCGCGCCGTCGGGGACCCGCTTCGCGCACGTGCTCGACGCCGCCGCCGTGGTCGCGGGCGTCGGCGCCGCCCTCGCTGCCCTCGCGCCGCTGCACCGAAAGCTGCTGCTCCCCGCGGGAACGTGCGCCGTCCTGCTCGTCGCCGCCCCGACGCTCTCCGGGCACGCGCTCGACCCCGACCAGCCGCGGGCCGTCTCGATCCCGCTCGACCTGGCGCACGCAGCAGCGGCCGCGGTGTGGCTCGGCGGCCTGCTGGCCGTCGTCTTCGTGCTCCCGCGCACGGCACCCCGGACGGTCGAACGCGAGCTGGTGGTGCACAGGTTCTCCCGGGTCGCCCTCGCCGCAGTGGTGGCGATCGCCCTCAGCGGGCTCGGGCGGGCGCTCACCGAGCTCGGCGCGGTGTCGCAGATCTGGTCGACGTCCTACGGGCGCGTGCTGATCGTCAAGACCGGCATCTTCCTACCGCTCCTGGGTGCGGGCTGGGTGAACCGCGCCCTCCTGCTCCGCGCTTACGGCCGCCTACGGCGCTCGGTCTCGCTCGAGGCCGGCGCCGTCGTGGCGATCCTCGTCGTAGTCGCCGTCCTCACCCAGCTTCGCCCGGGAAAGGACGCGCCGGCGGGCCGCAGCGCAGCTGCGGTACCGCTGCAAGCCGTGGGATTCGTGACCCTGCCGCCGCCCTCGGCGGTGGTCGACGCACACGAGCTCGGATCGCTGGCGATCGCGATCGCACGAACGCCGGGGCGCGCGACGGTGACGATCCTCGATCCCGACGGCGCGGCCGGGAACGGCCACTCGGTGCGCATCGACGGCGCCATGGCAACCGCCTGCGGCAACGGCTGCTACCGCGCGCCCGCCTCCCGCGGGCCGGTCGCCGTCACGGTCGACGACCGGTCGACCACGTTCGACACGCCCGTGCGGGCACCCGCCGCCCGCGCGGGACTCGAGCAGCTGACGCGCGCCTACCGGAGCTCACGCACGATCGTGTTCGACGAGACCCTGGCTTCGACGCCGGGAAACGGCACCACGACGCGCTTCACCGCCGTTGCGCCCGACCGGCTCGCGTACACCACGCGCGGCGGGCCGTCGGCAGTCGTGATCGGCGCGCGCCGCTGGGACCGCCCTTCGCCGCGCGCGCCGTGGATCGAGTCGCCGCAGACACCGCTCACGGTCACCGATCCCTACTGGGCGAACGTCACGAACGTCCACCTCGTCGCCACCGGTGTCTTCACCTTCATCGACCCCGAGACGCCCGCTTGGTTCCGGGTCACGGTCGCCGGCGGGCTGCCCAAGCGCGTCGACATGACCGCGGCGTCGCATTTCATGGTCGACCGCTACGTGGGGTTCGACTCGTCCGTCGAGATCTCGCCGCCGCCCTCGCGGTAGCGCTGCGCCTCAGCGCCGACGACTTCGAGGAAGCACGGCGCGTCCTCGAAGGCGGCGAGGCCGCCCGGAGCGTCGCGCGGCC
>JBOGZX010000136.1:0-1777 GCA_050697615.1 Gaiellaceae bacterium | reverse complement strand
GTTACAGCCTGGGCTCCGGCGTGGCGATGCTGGCCTCCAACGAGTCGGCCTTCGGCCCGCTCGAGCCGGTGGTCGAGGCGGCGCGCCATGCGGTGCTCGGCGCCAACCGCTACCCCGACCCCTCGTACATGAACCTGCGCCGGGCCCTGTCGGACCGCTACGGCTTTCCATGGGAGCGGATCGCGCTCGGCAGCGGCTCCTGCGACCTCATCCTCGCCGCCGGCGAGGCGCTGCTCGAGCCGGGCGCGGAAGTCGTGTACGCGTGGCCCTCGTTCAGCGTCTACCCGCACCTGGCGGCGGCCTCCGGGGCGCGCGCGATCGAGGTCCCGCTCACTGATGACGCCGCTCACGACCTCGACGCGATCGCGACCGAGGTCACGGTCGCGACCCGCCTCGTGTTGGTCTGCAACCCGAACAACCCGACCAGCACGGCGCTGCCACTCGAGCAGATCAAGGCCTTCCTGGACAAGATCCCGGAGCACGTCTGCGTGATCCTCGACGAGGCCTATGTCGAGTTCTCGCTGACCGTCGGCGACCCCTATGCGTCCTTGCCACTGCTGAGCCGCCATCCCAACCTCGTGATCCTCCGCACCTTTTCGAAGGTCTACGGCCTCGCCGGACTGCGCGTCGGTTACGGGCTGTGCGGCGGCGAGTCGTTCCGGATCGCCGTCGATCAGGTGCGCCAGCCCTTCTACCTCACCGCCGCAGCCCAGGCGGCTGCCGTCGAGGCGCTCAAGTACCAGGACGAGGTCGAGCGGCGCGTGGTCGCCACGGTCGCCGCGCGCACCAGCGTCACCGAGGCGCTGCGTGAGCGGGGCTACTGGGTCGCCGACAGCGACGCCAACTTCCTCTGGGCGCGGCTCGCCGACGACGGCGAGGACGCTCCTGTCGTGGACGCCTTGCGCGAGCGAGGCGTGCTGGTCCGCGGCGGCACCGCGCTCGGCGGCCCCGGCTTCGCCCGCGTCACGCTCGGCACCGACGCCGAGAACGAGCGCTTCCTGGCGGCGCTCGCCGACGCCCGAGCTTGACGACGCCCGATAGACTTCATCAGACGCGCATGAACGACCTTCGCCCCAACACCTACGGCTGGTCCTTCTACGCGCGCTACTACGCCTGGCGATTTAGCTAGGCGCTCGGCTGCAGACCCCTTTCGTCCGGTCACAGGCGCGCGGACGAACTAAAGGAGGAGCCGAGCGCCGGCAGTCATTGCACCATGCCGCGCGGAGTAACTCGCGGCTGCTGTTTCCGTACAGTCAATGGAGCGCCGAGAGGATTCGACAGATGAACCGCCAGAGGAAGAGCCGAGCGTGATGACCGTGATCCGCGCCAACCAGGGCGAGGCGGTCCGCGATCAGCGGATCGAGCGCCTCGTCCCGCTGATCACCCCACAGGAGCTGTTCGACGAGCTGCCGCTCGACGATGAACGCGTCGACGTGCTGCTGCGCGGCCGCGCGGAGACGCACGCCGTGCTGGACGGCAAGGACGACCGGCTGTTGGTGATCGTCGGTCCCTGCAGCGTGCACGACGTCGAGGCGGCACGCGAGTACGCCGAGCGCCTGAGCGCCGAGTCGCGACGGCTGTCAGATGATCTCCTGATCGTCATGCGCGTGTACTTCGAGAAGCCGCGCACGACGATCGGCTGGAAGGGCCTGATCAACGACCCGCACCTGGACGGCTCCGGCGACGTCAACACCGGCTTGCGCATGGCGCGCCGCTTCCTGCTCGAGGTGCTCGGGCTCGGCGTGCCGGTGGGCTGCGAGTTCCTCGACCCGATCAC
>JBOGZX010000135.1:0-7800 GCA_050697615.1 Gaiellaceae bacterium | reverse complement strand
GCGCGTACGTGCCGGCGATGAGCGACGAGACGGTGATCGTGCGCGGGACCGGCACGATCTTCATCGGCGGCCCACCGCTCGTGAAGGCGGCGACCGGACAGGACGTGACCGCCGAAGAGCTCGGCGGCGCCGATGTGCACGCGCGCCAGTCGGGCGTCGCCGACCACTACGCGACCTCCGACGAGCACGCGCTCGCGATTGCGCGGCGCATCGTCGCCGACCTCCACGGTGCGCAAGCGCGGCCACCGTGGCCGGTTGCGGCCTCGGAGCCGCCGATGCTCGACCCGTCCGAGCTCTACGGACTCGTGCCCGACGACCATCGCACGCAGCTCGACCCGCGCGAGGTGATCGGCCGCATCGTCGACGGCTCGCGCTTCGACGAGTTCAAGGCGCTCTATGGCGAGACGCTCGTCTGCGGTTGGGCGCGGATCGAGGGCTATCCGGTCGGGATCCTGGCGAACAACGGCGTCCTCTTCGCCGAGTCGGCGCAGAAGGGTGCGCACTTCGTGGAGCTCGCCTGCAAGCGAAAGGTGCCGCTCGTCTTCTTGCAGAACATCACCGGCTTCATGGTCGGCAAGGAGTACGAGGCCGGGGGCCTCGCGCGCGACGGTGCGAAGCTCGTCACCGCGGTCTCGTGCGCGGAGGTGCCGAAGTTCACTGTCGTCATCGGCGGCTCGTTCGGTGCGGGCAACTACGGCATGTGCGGCCGCGCGTACTCCCCGCGCCAGCTCTGGATGTGGCCGAACGCGCGCATCTCGGTGATGGGCGGCGAACAGGCCGCCACGGTGCTGTCGATGGTTGGCGACGCCGATCCCGACGAGATTCGCACGAAGTACGAGGCGGAGGGCAATCCGTACTACTCGACGGCGCGCCTGTGGGACGACGGCATCGTCGATCCACTCGACACCCGTCGCGTGCTGGCGCTCGGAATCGCGGCCGCCCTGAACGCGCCGATCCCGGAGAGCACCTTCGGCGTGTTCCGGATGTAGTCTCGCCGGCCTCGGTGGGATCGCGTCCGATCGGGCCGTCGGGTCTTGCTCCGATACAGCGGAGGTGCTCGGAAACGTCCGGATCGATCCGAGCGATCCGACCGTGGGCTACCTCGACGCGCGCTATGTCTGTAACGGAGGGGGCCGGCGAACTATGGGTCTCGGTGAAGCAGGCCGAAGACCGGCGGCCCGAGCAGGTCCTGAGGCAGGAAGGCAGCAGTGCGGCGTCCGCCGCCTGGTCGAGCAGCCACCGCAATCCCGTGATCTGCGACGGCCGGCCGCACACCGCGACCTTCACCGTCGACCAGGTCGAGTACGGCTGGGGCGAGTTGCAGCCGGGTCAGGGTTGGGTGCAGTTCTGCCTCGGAGACGCCTCCGGCGCGTTCGTCTCGCGCACACGGTTCGCGTCCGTTCGGTAACGGTTGCGCGGGGTGTCGGAGGGTCGGCCTTCGCCGGCCCCTCCGCCCGACCCGCGACGAACGGCCGTCGTACGCTCGAGATGTAGTCTCGGCCCGTGCTCGTCCGCCTCGTCCTGTGGAGCCTTGCCGACGCCGACGTCACGATCGAGACGCTGCGGAACTACATCCGGGACGAGGGCGTCGAGCTCTACGAGCACGCCCCGGGACTGCTCTTCAAGGCGTGGGTCTCGGACGAGGCGTCCGAGCGGTGGGGTGCGGTGTTCGTGTGGGAGTCGCGAGAAGCGGCCGAGCAGGGGCCGGCCTCGCGGGCCCGTGAGCTGATCGGCAAGGACCCCGAGATCGTCGAGCTCTTCGACCTCGAGGCGACCGTTTCGGTCGCGCCGCGACTGCGCGAGCTCGGCCTCGCCTTCGAATGAGCTCATTGCACCTCGAGCGCGACGGGCCGCTGCTGCGCGTGACGATGGCGCGCCCCGAGCGGCGGAACGCGTTCGACGCAGCGCTGATCGGCGAGCTGACGAAGGCGTTCGCGGACGTCGGGGACGCCCGCGCGGTGCTGCTCGCCGGCGACGGGCCGTCGTTCTCGGCAGGCGCCGACGTGGAGTGGATGCGCTCGTCCGCCGACCTCTCCTACGACGAGAACGTCGCCGACGCGCTGCGGCTGCGCGCGATGCTCGACGCGATCGACGGCTGTCCCGCGCCCGTCATTGCGCGCGTGCAGGGCCACGCGCTCGGGGGCGGCTGCGGCCTCGTCGCGTGCAGCGACGTCGTGGTCGCCGAGCCGGAGGCGCAGTTTGCGTTCAGCGAGGTGAAGCTGGGCATCGTGCCGGCGGTGATCTCTCCGTTCGCCCTCGCAAAGATCGGGCCCGGTGCAGCCCGGAGGTACTTCGTCACCGGCGAGCGGTTCGGCGCGGTCGTCGCGCTGCGAATCGGCCTCGTGCACGAGGTGGCGGACGATCTGGACGCCGCGGTCGAGCGCGTCGTCGCAGACGTGCTGTCGGCCGGCCCCGCCGCGGCCCGGGCCGCGAAGGAGCTGGCCCGCGGCCCACTCGCCGCGGACGAGACCGCACGGCGCATCGCGGCGCATCGCACGAGCGAGGAGGGGCAGGAGGGCCTGCGCGCGTTCCTCGAGAAGCGGCCGCCCCGGTGGCGGCAGACGCAGAGCAGGTACCAGACTGAGAGCAAGTAACAGACTGTTACAAGCTCAGGTTCGCCGCGGCTCGTTCTTCGCACCCGGCCGGTCGGGCAGGGGGTCACCGTAGAGACGATTCGGCAGGTCGTAGGCGGGCCGGGCGCGCAGCGCGATGTCGACGAGTACATCGATGTTCGTCACCTCGTCGCGCGCCCGGCGCGAGCTGCCGAGCAGGACGCGGATCTGCTGGTAGCTCGGCCGCGAAAGCCCCAGCGCCTCGGCCTCGGCTCCCACGCGACGGGTGACGTCCGCGGCGGAGGCGTCGGCGGGGACGCGGTCGATCAGGCGACGCAGCCGCTCGTCGATCCTCGGAGCGGCGTCCATCCATCGATTCTGGAGCGCGAAGCGTCACGAGACTGTCGCAACTCCGCGCCAACATCCACGCTTGTAACAGCCTGTTACTTGCGCTGGGCTCGCTCTTCGGCGGGTCAGCGGCTGAGCACGCGCGCGTGCAGGCCGACCGGCGCGCTCACGGCGCTCGCGTACGCCGCGCTGCCGGGCACCTCGACGCGGTAGCTCCCCGGACGGAACGACCGGGCGAACGTGCCGGCGAGGGTCGCGACCGGCTGCCAGCGGTGGCGCGTCAGCCGCTGCACCTGGAGCGGCAGGCGCGGCGACACGCGCGCACGGAGCCTCGTTCCCTGCGCGTGGAGCTGCAGACGCGGCGCGACCCGTAGCGGGACGGTGTCGCCCGCAAGCGCGTTGTACGCCAGGCGCAGCTCCGTCGATCGCGTTGCGTGCACCGAGACTGCGAAGCCGCCCGACGGCGACGGGTGCACGTGCGCGACCGTCACCCATCCCCGACCGGTCAGCTCCTGCAGGCGCGCCTTGCCGAGGCCGCGCACCCAACCGCGCACCGACACCTGCGAATCGAACACCGTCCGCGCCGGCGGCGAGTCCAGCGTCATCGCACGCAGCTCGAAGTCGGTCGACCCGAGCTTGAACTTCGCCCGGATCGCCTGACCCGGAAACCGCTTCCAGCCGGATGCGGACAGCACGCGGACGGCCTTGGCCCGCCCGGAGGAGTTCTCCACGACCGTCGCGTCACGCACGCCGCGCAAGCCCAGCACCGCGCCGATTCGGGCAGCGGAGAGCACCGTCGTCGGCCACACGTGATGCGGCGCGATGTAGTCATAGGGGTCGGAGACGGAGACGAGGTAGGGCACCTGATGCGCTCGCGGCCACTCGTCGTGCAGCGACGACGTCCTCCCGCCGGACGACGAGAAGTAGAACGCCGGGATGATCGTGCCGCGCCACGTGAGGACGAGGCCCGCCGTCGATCCGATCGCGAGATTCGTCTCGGGCCGCTCCGCGCGGATCCCGCCGTACATCTGCGAGCGCTGGTCGGGATAGAGGTCGAAGTCCGCCCCGGGGTGCAGCGTCGCCAGGGTGTACGAGCGGGCGGCGACGGCCTGCGCGGCGTAGGTGGCGGCGTGCCAGCCCTTCGGCGCCTCCCACGGGACGACCCCGCGCAGATAGCGATCGAGCGGCAGCTCGTTCACCGCCATCAGGCCGTCCGGCTTGGCCTTCACGACCACGTCCCCGCGGTACCCGGCGAAGTCGACCTGCAGCGGCTGGGCCCCCGGCTCGAAGCGAAGCGGCTGCGCGAGAAGCTCGTGCCGTAGGACGAACGACCGGCCGACGACGACCGACCGCGCCGGCAGATGCAGCTTGCGGCCGCGCGCATCGACGACCAGGTACGGCGCCGCGGAGCCGATGCGAACCGACTTCTGACCCTCGAGCAGCAGCACCCGAACGGGCCGAGGCGCCACGCTGGAGATCACGGTGTGCGGGTAGTAGTGGGCGAGGATGCGCCGGTAGTCGTACCCGTGGCGGGCAAAGCCCTCGGCACCCCACTGGCTCATGCCGACGCCGTGACCCCAGCCGCGTCCGTCGAGCAGGAAGACCGTTCCCGCCGCCGCGGTGGCCGGGAGCGCGAGGGCGGCGGCGACTGCTGCGATCCAGAGCCTCATCGCGGACGCGACAGGGTAGCGATGCTCAGCCCTGCGCGCTTGCGGTGCACCGTGACGTAGCGCACGCCGTCGGGCCCCGCGGTGATCCGCCTGCGCCGCCCCTTGTCGAGCACCGCTACGTCGCCCGCGGCGATCCGGCGGCAGACACCGTCGAGCTCCAGCTCCGCCGTGCCGTGCAGCACGACGACGACCACGTCGCGCTCGTGGTTCACGTGCTCGGCCGCGCCGCCGCCCGCCGGCCATGCGAGCACCGTCGCGTTCAGATCGTCGGTGGCGGTCCCCCACTCCGGCCCGCCCCGCGCCGGGATCTCGACGGCCGGTCCGTAGACTCGTTCGCCGTGCACAGGCTGCTGCTTCTCACCAGCGCGGTCGTGTTCTTCGACACGCTCTTCTTCGCCGCGCTCACCCCGCTGCTCCCCCATTACGCACACTCTCTCAGCTTGGGCAAGGCCGGCGCGGGCGTCCTCGCCGCGTCGTACCCCGCCGGGGCGTTCGTCGGGGCGGTTCCGAGCGGGATCGTGGCCGCACGACTCGGCTTCAAGCCCACCGTGCTGGCGGGCCTTTCGATCGTCGCGGTCTGCACGGCGCTGTTCGGAATCGGGAGCGCCGCCTGGCAGCTCGACGCCGCACGATTCCTTCAGGGCCTCGCGAGCGCGTTCTCGTGGACCGGCGCGCTCGGGTGGCTGGTCGCGGCGTCGCCGGCCGGCAGGCGGGGGCGGCTGATCGGCCGCGCGTTCGCCGCGGCCGTCGTCGGTGCGCTCTTCGGCCCCGTGTTCGGCGGGATCGCTTCCGTCGCCGGGATCGGCGTCACCTTCGTAGCGATCGCGGCCGCTTCGGCCCTGCTCGTCGTCTGGGCAGCGTTGACACCCGGGAGCGAGTCGCAGGAGTCGCAGCCGCCGCGTGCGCTCGTGCGCGCACTGGGCGACCGCACGATCCTCGCCGCGGGCTGGTTCGTGCTCCTCCCCGCCCTGCTCTTCGGGACGCTGTCCGTGCTCGCGCCGCTGAAGCTGTCGGCGCTCGGGTTCGGGGCCGTGGCGATCGGCGCGGTCTTTCTCTGCTCGGCCGCCGTCGAAGCCGCCGACAACCTCGCGCTGGGGCACATGTCGGACCGGTACGGGACCTTCGGCCCCCTCGCGCTGGGCCTGACGGCTTCGATCGCGCTCTCTGCCGCCCTTCCCTGGGCCGACTCGGGTTGGCTGCTGGCGGTGCTCGTCGCCTGCGGCGGAATCGCCTTCGGCAGCTTCTACACCCCGGGGATGACCCTGCTCTCCGGCCTCGCGGAGCGGCGGGGACTCCACTACGGCTACGCCTTCGCGCTCGTCAACCTCGCCTGGGCGCCCGGGCAGGCGCTGGGCGCGGCAGGCGGCGGGACGCTGGCGCACGCGGCGGGCGACGCCGTCCCCTACCTCGTCCTCTCCGCGGTCTGCGCGCTTACGCTTGCGGGGTTATGGCGCTCGCGCGGATCGACCTACTGGACGACGCGGTCGGGCGCGGAGTCGAGCGGCTCGTCGTCGCGCACCACCGCCGCCGCCTGAAGCGGTACGGCTGGCTGCGGGCCTACGACCCTCCGGACGACGGCCTCTGGTGCGCGGAAGAGCCGCCGCCGCGGGACGGCAACGCGCTCGAGGTGCTCGTCGACGGAGAGGAGGCGCTGCCGCGCCTGCAGGACGAGATCGCATCCGCGCAGACATCGGTGCTGCTCGCCGGGTGGGCGTTCGAGCCGGCCTTCCGGCTCTCCCGCGGCGGCCCCACGCTGCGCGAGCTGCTGGCCCAGACGGCCGAGCGCGCGCAGGTGCGCGTGCTCGCCTGGGCGGGAGCACCCCTCCCGCTCTTCAAGCCGTCGCGGAGCGCCGTGCGGAACGATCGCGAGGCGCTCGTCCGCGGTACGAAGATCAGGATGGCGCTCGACGCGCGCGAGCGCCCGATGCACTGCCACCACGAGAAGCTGGCCGTGATCGACGGCCGGGTCGCCTACGTCGGCGGCATCGACCTGACGTCCCTCGGCGGCGACCGCCTGGACTCGCACGAGCATCCCGCGCGCGGAGCGGTCGGCTGGCACGACGCCGCCGCCCGCGTCGAGGGCCCCCTCGTCGGCGACGTCGCCCAGCACATCGCCCTTCGCTGGCACGAGACGACGGGGGAACGGCTCGGGCTCGAACTCGACGGCGCGCAGCGGGGCGACGTGCGCGCGCAGTTCGTGCGCACGATCCCGAACAGCGTCTACGACGCCGTCCCCCGCGGCGACTTCCGCGTGCTCGAGGCGTACAGGCGCGCCCTCCGGTCCGCGCAACGGCTCGTCTACCTCGAAAGCCAGTTTCTCTGGGCGCCCGAGCTGATCGAGATCCTCGCCGAGAAGCTGCAGCGCCCTCCGACCGAGGAGTTCCGCGTCGTGATCGTCCTGCCGGCCCGCCCCAACAACGGCGCCGACGACACCCGCGGACAGCTCGGCGTGCTCGTCAACGAGGATCGCGGCAAGCGCCTGCTCGCGTGCACGCTGTACCAGCCGGGGCGAGCCGACCAGGTGTACGTGCACGCAAAGATCGGGATCGTCGACGATACGTGGCTCGCGATCGGATCGGCGAACCTCAATGAGCACTCGTTCTACAACGACACGGAGGCGTGCCTGATCACCTGCGACCCGCGCGTCGTCCGCGAGACGCGGCTGCGTCTCTGGCGCGAGCATCTGCGCCGCGACGACGTCGACGGCGAGCCGTGGCGGGTGATCGACGAGCAGTGGCACGACACGGCCGAGAACCAGTCGTTCGAGCGGTTGGCGCTGCTCCCCCACGTCTCCCGGCGCTCGCGCGCCTTCCTCGGGCCGCTCAACGGGCTTCTGGTAGACGGGTAGCCGTGGAGAAGGTGCTGGTTGCGAACCGGGGCGAGATCGCGTTGCGCGTTTTTCGCGCCGCGCGAGGGCTGGGGCTGCGCGCCGTGTCCGTCGTCGCTCCCGACGACGTGGGCTCGCTGCATGCGCGTTCGGCCGACGAGACCGTCGGAATCGCGTCGTACCTGGACGCCGCCGAGCACATCCGCGCCGCACGCGAGAGCGGCGCCGACGCGGTGCACCCCGGCTACGGCTTCCTCGCCGAGAGCGGCGACTTCGCGGAGGCCGTCGAGTCCGCCGGTCTGACGTGGATCGGGCCCCCGCCCGCGGCGCTGCGCGCCGGCGGCGACAAGCTCTCGGCCAAGCGGATCGCGGCCGAGGCGGGCGTCGCGACGGTGCCGGAGGC
>JBOGZX010000134.1:0-8270 GCA_050697615.1 Gaiellaceae bacterium | reverse complement strand
GAGCAGGACGCCCTGCGCGACGCCGACGCCGACGGCGGCGGCCAGGCGACGCTGATGACCCTGCACAACGCAAAGGGGCTCGAGTTCCGCGCGGTGATCATGCTCGGGGTCGAGGAGGGGATCTTCCCGCACTCGCGGTCGATCGAGGAGAACTCGCTCGAGGAGGAACGGCGCCTCTGCTACGTGGGCATGACGCGCGCGAAGGAGCGGCTGACGCTGACGCACGCGATGCGCCGCAGCCTCTACGGGCGCAGCGACGCGAACCTGCCGTCGCGCTTTCTCGACGAGCTTCCCCCGTCGGGCGTCGACCGCGAACGGCTGCGGCCGACGTCGTGGTCGGACTACGGCGCGCGCGTGCAGCGCGAGTTCGCCCCGCGCGAGGACGTGCCGTCCCTGTCGACGGGCGACGTGGTCCGCCATGCGTCGCTCGGCTCGGGCATCGTGATCGCGATCGAGGCGGGCGGCGTCGTCACCGTGCGGTTCGAGGACGGCAACGAGCGCCGGCTGATGCTCGAGTACGCGCCGCTCGAGAAGCTCGCGTGATCGAGATCCGTCCCTGCGCCTCGCTCGAGGAGCTGCGCGACGCGCTGAACGCGATCGCCCACTACTTCGGACGCGAGAATCAGCTCGAGGACGCCGAGGAGCTCGCGCAGCGGATCGAGCTCCACCGCGTGCACGCCGCGCGGGAGGACGGTCGCGTCGTCGGCGGCGCGGGCGCGTTCGGCGTGCGGCTGGCGGTTCCCGGCGGCTCGGTGCCCGCGGCCGGCGTGACGGCCGTCGGCGTACTGCCGACGCACCGGCGCCGAAACGTGCTCCGTTCGATGATGCAGGCGCAGCTGGAGGACTGCCGGACGCGCGGCGACGCCGTCGCGTTCCTGTGGGCGTCGGAGGGGACGATCTACGGGCGATTCGGCTACGGCCTGGGAGCGCGCACCGGCGAGCTGAGCCTGGCCCGCGAGCACACGCGCTTCGCGGTCCCCTTCGAGCCGAGCGGGACGGTGCGGCTCGTCGGGCTCGAGGAGGCAGGGCGGACGTTTCCGCCGCTCTACGAGCGCGCGTTCGCGCAGCGGCCGGGCATGTTCTCGCGCAGCAGGGTGTGGTGGGAGGAGCGCCGCCTCGCCGACGACCCCGAGCGCCGGCGCGGCAGCGGGCCTCTGCACCGCGCGCTGCTCGAGCTCGGCGGGGAGCCGGCGGGCTACGCGCTCTACCGCGTCCGCCAGGAGTGGGAGGCCGGGTCGACGGCGGGAACGGTGACGGTCCAGGAAGCGGTCGCGCCCAGCCCGGAGGCGACGCGCGAGCTCTGGCGCTGGCTGCTCGACTTCGACTGGACCGCGCGGTTCGCCGCCGGCCTGCTGCCGCTCGACCACCCGCTGTTCCTGCTGCTCGCCGAGCCGAGGCGGATGCGGTTCCGGATCGAGGACGGCGTGTGGGTGCGCCTCGTCGACGTGCAGGCCGCGCTCAGGGCGCGCACCTACGCCGGTGATGGGGAGGTGGTGATCGAGGTGGAGGACGCGTTTCTGCCCGGGAACGCGGGCCGCCGGAGCGTCTCGCGTGCCGGCGTCGAGAACACGGACGCCGGGGCGGACCTGCGGCTCGACGTCGCGGCGCTCGGCTCGGCTTACCTGGGCGGCTTCAGCTTCGCCGAGCTGGTGCGCGCGTCGCGGGCCGTCGAGCTCGAGGAGGGTGCGGCGGCTCGCGCGGACGCGCTCTTTCGCACGTCGGCTGCCCCGTGGTGCCCCGAGATCTTCTGAGCGATCTCCCGTGCCGTTGACGAGGCCGGCCGTCTCCTACGCGCTCGCCGGCCCGGGCTGGCAGCCGGCTTCGTCGGGCGGGAGGGTGAGGTGCAGACCCACGGCGGGATCCTTCACGGGCGGGAGCAGGCCGAAGAGGGCGAGGGCGGCCGGCAGCCTCCTCTTCGCATGCATCTCCGCCGAGTGGTTCCAGGTGCCGACGAACGCCGTCACCGGAGCGTCGGGGTTGAGCCGGTCGATGTCCCGGTAGAGGGCGCCCGTCTGTCGTCGCTGGTCGACCACGATCCGGTCCTTGACGCTCCACCAGAGTTGCAGCGGCACGCACGAGCCGGCGATCGTGCGCGCGTAGGTGAGCGGACTTCGCTGCTCGTAGGCGAGCGGCCGGGTCTTCGGGGTGCCGCCGATCTCCTTTCGGGCGAGTTGCTGCAAGTGCCGGCCGAGCGGGCCTTCGGTCTTCAGGCAGCGGCGGTTGCACGGGAGTTGGGGGAAGCTGCGGTACTGCAGCGCGAAGTTGCTGACGGCGTCGAAGGCGGCCGCGCCGGCGAGCAGGTGCGGGTGGCGCGCGAGCAGCAACAGCGTCTCCTGGCCGCCCATGCTGCCGCCGAACGCGTAGATCCGGTGCCGGTCGACGTGCACCCACGGCAGCGTCCGGTGGAGAATCACGGGCATGCGCGCCAGGTCGTCGATCTGACCGGCCGACCCCCAGGAGAACAGCCGTAGCTTTCGCCCCTGGCCCTCGGGGCTGACCACGGCGAAGGCGCCGCGCGCGGGCAGGGCTCCCCAGATTGCGGTATTCGCGCGTGCGGTGACGCCGCGCCCGTGCGGAGAGATGATCAGCGGGATCGGCGGGTCGCGCCGGGGCCGGTACCACGCCGGCAGCACCACGAAGGCGCGGTGCGCGTCGCCGTTGTGGGCGCGATAGTGGATCGTCAGGATGCGGACCTGGCGGCCGGCGGCCGTGGCCGGTGCGGGGCAGACGAGCGCGGCGACGGCCAGCACGACCGGGACGATTCGACCGACGGAGCGCACGAACCCAGCCTATGAGGTACGGACGACGAGGTCGAGGTGGCCGCGCCTCCCGGACAGATCGATCGTCCCGCTCGCCCGGTCGAAGCCGTGGAACGTGCGGCCGCCCAGGGACACTCCTGCGATTCGCTCCCGGCCGGGGAGCCGCAGGCGCAGGCTGAGCGCCTTCGGCGTCCGCGCCGGAACGTCGACCGAGACGAGCGCCGAGCCCCTCCGCGCTGCGATCGAGAACGACAGGGGCCCGAAGCTCGTGGGAACGTTTCCGACGGAGACGTGCTTGCCGGGGCGCAGCCAGGCGCGCGGTGTCGCGTAGGCGAGTTGCAGGCCACGCGGCTGCCCGTCCGCGCCGGCGGTCTCGTGGACGAGCATCAGGCGCAGCGTCTCGAGGAACGCGGCATTGCTCGCGCCGTTCGGCGGGAGGTACATCGCGCGGTCGGCGGTGCCGGGAAGAGGCGCGACGCTTGCCGCCTCGCCCGAGACGAAGGTGCCCTCGGTCATTCCGGCGGCGAGGTCGCCGTACAGGCTCAGCACGAGCTGGTCGGCCTGGTCGTTGTCGGCGAGGAAACGGGCGACGTTGATCCCGTACACCTCGTCCGTGCCGGAGGTCGGCGCAACCGGGTCTTTCCCGTAGAGGGCGTAGCCTCCCGCGCGCACCAGTCCGAGCAGGCGGGAGCCGTGCAGCGACATGTACCTCAGGATTCCGCTCGCCTGCCGGCCGCCCGGCGGGAACAGCCCGGATGCGAGCGCGTACGGCATCACGAGGTTCCAGTAGCTGCCGAGCCGCTCCTCGGTGAGCGACGCGTAGGGCCGCTCACCGTCGTCGAGCCGTGCGGGGACGAAGAGCGAGCCGTCGGGCATGCGCCGGGACGACCGAGCGACCGCCTGCCGTAGAGCACCGCCGAGCCGGGTCGCGAGCCGGCGGCAGGTGGCCGCAAGCCGCGCCTGGCCGTCCTCGGCCCACACGTCGGCCATCGCGCGCAGCCCGGACCAGACGACGGCCTGTGAGTGGAGCCCGAGCACCGCCTCGTGGATGTCCGACGAGTACTGCTCGAGGTGCAGCAGCCCGCCGCCCGGCCCGTCGACCTGGCGGCCGAGCGCCGCCACCCAGCCGCTCAGCACCGGCGTCACGGCGGCGAGGTACGCGCGGTCGCCCGACAGCCGCACGTACTCCGCCGAGGCGAGCAGGCGCTCGCCCTTCTTCCAGTTCGGATACGGCGTGGGTTTTCGCGTGATCGACACGCGCAGGATCGAGCGGGCCTCGGCGAGGAAGCCCTGCTCGCTCAGCACCTGCGCCACGTCGACGCTCTCGGGGAACGAGAACTCCTGGTACGGGTTGCCGATGCTGTAGCGCCAGGTCAGCTCGAGCTCCTGCACGAGCAGCGCACGGGCGGCGTTCTCGACCCGCGGCTCGGGCACGGAGATCGTGGCCCCCTCGGCGAGTCGCTTCTCCCAGTACGCGACCACCGATCGCCTCGCGGCCGCATAGGACGTCTCGTCGACCGCCGGCAGCCGGCCCTGCGCGGGCCGGCCGAGCCAGGCGGCGTAGACGGTGCGCGTCGTGCCGCGGGCCACGGGATACGCGACCGAGGAGCCGTCGAAGCGCCCGCCGGCGCCGAACGCGAGGACGAGGTCGCCGCGGTGCAGCAGCGTGTCGCCGCGGCGCGTCGAGCCCACGGGCGACGGTCGCAGTCGCACCGTCACCGAAGAGCTCGCTCGGCGCGCGTCGACCGTCACCTGCACGAAGCTGACGAGCGAGCTCGTACCGGCGACGCGGGCCGAGAAGGACTCCTGGCGGTAGCGCGCGCCTTCGGCGTCGACGTAGCTCGTCTGGAGGATCGGCAGGTAGCCGCCGCCCAACCGGTCCGGCCCGAAGCGGGTGAGACACGAGCCGTAGCGCTCACGTCCCGCGGCGCCGACCGAGACGGTCAGCGAGCGGCCGCCGATCTTCTGCGCGACGATCTGGCTGCCGTCGGCGACGTGGAGCGCAACCGAGCCGGCCCCCTGCGCCCCGTCCGGCTGCGCGAACGGGAGGTAGTAGACGCCGGAATCGGTCAACGGCGTGCCTCCCGGCCCGCGGGCGAGGAGCAGCGGACGCAGGTACCGGTGGGCGGCCGCGTAGGAGGGGCCGCCCGGCGCGGCGAGCAACGCGCTCCCCCAGACGTCGCGTCCCGAACGAAGCGCCGCGAGCACCTTGCTCGTGTACGAAGCGCCCGCGCGTGCCTGCGGACACGGCTTCGCGACGGCCGTGCCCGCCTCTGCGCCTCTCGCGCCGATCCCGAGTGCCGCGGTCGCGTAGGCGAGGAACGCGATCCACAGAGCACCTTTCCGGCCAACATGCACCAACGCCGCACGCTAGCCGGTTGCGGGCCGCTTCGAGATTGCTAGTCCGGCGGCGGGCAAACGGGGTGAGTGTCAGGCGGCGTCGGCGACGCCGGAGTCGTGAAGAAGCTCTCGACGATCTGGGGTTGCTTCTGTCGGCGACCAGGCGAAGGGGAGCAAGCGCCGAGCTCCTTGACGAACCGAACGTTCGCCAGAGCGATCGTTTCCGCCGAGCGCCTCCACTTCTTCGACGCCGAGAGCGGGGTTACGATCGGAGCAGCCGGCGCCTCACCTGTCGTGTCGTTGCGGGCGGCGGGCCAGACCTGAGAGGAGGTGGTTCGGGCGATGAAGGCGCTGGAGCGGTTCGAGATCTGGCTGGTCGTGGGGAGCCAGGAGATGTACGGGAAGGATGCGTTGCGGCGCGTCGAGGAGCACGCGCGCGAGATTGCCTCCTCGCTCGACGCGGAGGAGGCCGTTCCTGTTCGCGTCCTGCTGAAGGGGGCCGCGACGAGCCCCGAGGCGATCCTGGCCGTGATGCGCGAGGCGAACGCCACGGCGACGTGCGTCGGCGTGGTCGCGTGGATGCACACGTTTTCGCCCGCGAAGATGTGGATCGCCGGCTTGGCGGCGCTGCGCAAGCCGTTGCTGCACCTGCATACGCAGTTCAATCGTGAGCTGCCGTGGTCGGAGATCGACATGGACTTCATGAACCTGAACCAGTCGGCCCATGGAGACCGCGAGCTCGGGTTCATGGAGACCCGGATGGGGCTGCGCCGGAAGACGGTTGTGGGGCACTGGAGCGACCCGACGGTCGTGCGCCGCATCGGCGCGTGGGCGCGTGCGGCCTGCGGGTGGCAGGAGCTGCAGCGACTCGAGGTCGCGCGTTTCGGCGACAACATGCGTCAGGTTGCGGTCACCGAGGGCGACAAGGTCGAGGCGCAGCTGCGGCTCGGGGTGTCGGTGAACGGCTACGGCGTCGACGACCTCGCCCGAGCCGTGCACGAGGCGACGGACGCGGAGGTGGACGCGCTGACCCGGGAGTACGAGGATCGATACGAGCTCGTCCCCGTGTTGCGCGAGGGCGGCGAGCGACGTGCGTCCCTACGCGACGCGGCGCGGATCGAGGCGGGGCTCCGCTCCTTCCTCGACGCGGGCGGCTTCAAGGCCTTCACGGACACGTTCGAGGATCTCGCCGACCTGCCGCAGCTGCCCGGGATCGCCGTCCAGAGGCTGATGGCGGACGGCTACGGGTTCGGCGCCGAGGGGGACTGGAAGACCGCGGCGCTCGTCCGCGCCGCGAAGGTGATGGGCGCCGGGACCGACGGCGGCAGCTCGTTCATGGAGGACTACACGTACGACCTCGCGCCGGGCGACGGGCGCGTGCTCGGTGCGCACATGCTCGAGGTGTGCCCGTCGATCGCGGACGGGCGGCCGTCGTGCGAGATTCACCCGCTCTCGATCGGCGGCCGCGGCGACCCGGTGCGGCTCGTCTTCACCGGGCGAGCCGGCCCCGCCGTCAACATCGCGCTCGTCGATCTCGGCGACCGTTTCCGGCTGCTCCTCAACGAGGTCGAGGTGGTGCCTCCGGACCAGCCGCTGCCGAAGCTCCCCGTCGCGAGGGCGCTCTGGCGGCCGCGGCCGGGTCTCCCGACGGCAGCCGAGGCATGGCTCGTCGCGGGCGGTCCTCATCACACCGTGCTCAGCGGCCAGCTCGACACGGAGATCGTCGCGGACTTCGCGGAGATCGCGGGGATCGAGCTCGTCGTCATCGACGCCGAGACGCGCATGCGCGACTTCACGCGCGAGCTGCGGTGGAACCAGGCGTACTACCGGCTCGCGCGAGGTCTCTAGGTGTTCGAGGAGCTCCGCGGGCGCGTCGTCGCGGCGAACCTCGCGCTCGTCGACGCGGGCCTCGTCGTCCTCACGTTCGGGAACGCGAGCGCCGCGGACCGCGAGGCGGGGGTGATGGCGATCAAGCCGAGCGGCGTCGCATACGACCTGCTCCGGCCGGACGACGTGCCGGTCGTCGACCTCGCGACCGGCGCGGTCGTTTCCGGGAAGCAGCGGCCGTCGTCCGATTCGCCGACGCACCTCGCGCTCTACCGCGCGTTCACGGAGGTCGGCGGTGTCGTGCACACGCACTCGCCGTTCGCGACCGCGTGGGCCCAGGCGCAGCGCGAGCTGCCCTGCCTCGGTACGACGCACGCGGACCACTTCCGCGGGCCGGTGCCGGTGACGCGGCAGCTGACCGCGGCGGAGATCGAGGGCGACTACGAGGAGCGGACGGGGGCGGTGATCGTGGAGACGTTTGCGGAACGCGGGCTCGATGCGGTCGAGCTGCCGGCCGCGCTCGTCGCGTCGCACGGGCCGTTCGTCTGGGGCGCCGTGGTCGAGGATGCGGTCGAGAACGCGGTCGCCCTCGAAGCGGTGGCGGCAAGCGCGTACCGCGCCCTTCAGCTCGCCGCCGCGGTCGAGGGCATCCCGCCGGCGCTGCTCGAGAAGCACTTCTCGCGCAAGCACGGCGCTGCCGCCTATTACGGCCAGCCGACGTGAAGTCGCTGCGCCTGCATGCCGCCGGCGAGCTGCGGCTCCACGAGGAGCCGGATCCCGAGCCGCAGCCGGGGGAGGCGCTCGTGCGCATCCGCGGTGTCGGGCTGTGCGGTTCCGACCGGCACTGGTTCCTCGAGGCCGGGATCGGCGACGCGATCCTGCGCGAGCCGCTCGTGCTCGGCCACGAGTTTGCCGGAGTCGTCGCGGAGGGGCCGCGCGCGGGCGAGCGCGTCGTGCTCGACCCGGCGGTGCCGTGCGGGCGGTGCGCGCTCTGTCTCGCGGGGCAGGGGCACCTGTGCGCCGACATGCGCTTCGCGGGGCATGGGTCGACGGACGGCGCGCTGCGGACGCTCGTCGCGTGGCCCGACCGGCTCGTGCACGCGCTCCCCGACGCGGTCGCCGACGACGGGGCGCCGTTGCTCGAGCCGCTCGGGGTTGCACTGCACGCGATCGAGCTCGGCGGCGCAGCTGCAGGGTCGAGGGCCGCGGTGATCGGGTGCGGGCCGATCGGGCTGCTGCTCGTGCAGGCGCTGCGCGCCGCCGGCGTGCGGGTGGAGCTGGCCGCCGATCCCCTTGCACACCGGGCCGCGGCCGCTCGGGAGCTCGGTGCGCGCACCTCCGAGC
>JBOGZX010000133.1:0-18145 GCA_050697615.1 Gaiellaceae bacterium | reverse complement strand
GGTGAAGACCTTGGCCCGCGGAATGATCCGCGTCGGCCGGTTCTTGTCCCAGACCCAGACGTCCTCGAGCTCGAGCTGGAAGAACGGGAGCCCGCCCGCGGCGGTCGGCGCCGCCTGCTGCACCTCGAGCCGGTTGCAGAGGTAGGTCGCGTCCTGCGTCAGCACGCAGAAGCGGAAAAGCGCGAAAACAGCCTGGTATTCCCTCTTCAGCGCGAGCTCGAGCTCGGCCTCGTACTCGTCGAGATCGTCGAGGTGCGACATGCCGGGTCAGTGTACCCCTCTGAGCAGGGATTCCACGTCGCCGCGCCCCGGCAGGGCGAGGCCGGGAGCGAGCTCCGCGAGCGGCTCGAGGACGAAGCGCCGCTCATGCAGCCGCGGGTGCGGGACGGTGAGGCCCGGCTCGTCGATCTCCTCGTCGCCGTAGAGGAGAAGATCTAGGTCGTGCGTGCGCGGGCCGTGCTCGCCTGGGACGCGGACGCGGCCGAACCGCTGCTCGACGGCGAGCAGCCGGTCGAGGAGCTCGCGGGCGGACAGAGTCGTCTCGAGCTCAGCGGCGCCGTTGAGGTACGGCGGCTGCTCGCCCACTCCGACCGGCTCCGTCTCGCGCAGGGTCGAGACCGCGACGACCTCGATTCCCTGCTCGGCCGAGAGGGCGCCGACCGCCGCCTGCAGCGCGCGCTCGCGGTCTCCGAGGTTGGCGCCCAGGCCGACGTAGGCACGCGTCACGGTCTCGTGACGGTGGCTGCCACCGTGCCTTCGAGCCCCGCGGGGCGCACCTCGGGCTTGCGCACACTCACCCGCACCCGCCCGGGGGAGAACCGCCGCTCGAGCTCGTCGGCGACCGCCGAGGCGAGCGCCTCCAGCAGCGCGCACTGGCTCGCGTCCGAGACCTCCTGCACAGTACGCGCGACCTCGACGTAGTCGACCGCGTCCTCGAGCCGGTCGCTCGCCCCGCGCTCCCCCACCTCGAGCTCGACGTCGAAGAGGAAGTCCTGGCCGCGCTCGCGCTCGTCCTCGTGCACGCCGTGCCGGCCGAACACGCGCAGGTCGCGAACCTCGACCGTGATCACGCGACAGCCGCCGCGACGGTCAACGCATCGACATGCGCCCTGACATCGTGGACGCGCAGGATCGTCGCGCCGCGATCGAACGCGGCGACCGCCGCCGCGACGCTCGCTCCGAGCAGATCTTCGGATCCCGTGAGCCGGCGCAGGGAGCTCTTCCGCGAGAAGCCGACGAGCACCGGCCGGCCGAGCGCGAGCAGGACGTCGAGCCGGCGCACGAGCTCGAGATTCTGCTCCAGCGTCTTGCCGAACCCGATGCCGGGGTCGAGGCAGACCCGCTCCTCGGGGATGCCCTGCGCCACGGCGAATGTCAGCCGCTCCTCGAGGAACGAGGCGACCTCGGCCGCGACGTCGCCGTACCGCGGCTCCGCCTGCATCGTCCGCGGCTCGCCCTGCATGTGCATGAGGCAGAGATACGCCCCCGCGCCGGCGACGACTCCGGCCAGCTCGGGGTCGCCGCGGAGAGCCGTGACGTCGTTGACGAGAATCGCGCCGCGCTCGAGCGCCGCGCGCGCGACGGCCGCCTTCGACGTGTCGATCGAGACCGGGAGCTCTCCGAGACGATCGAGAACCGGGACGACCCGCCGCAGCTCCTCGTCCGCGGAGACGCCGTCGGAGCCGGGACGCGTCGACTCGCCGCCGACGTCGACGATCGCGGCTCCCTCCTCGACCATGCGTCGCGCCGCGTCCGCCGCGACGTCGGGATCGAGATGGACGCCGCCGTCCGAGAACGAGTCGGGCGTGACGTTCACGACGCCCATCACCGACGGTCGCGGAAACCGCTCCTCGATCGCGATCACGCCGGAAACTAAAGCACCGGCCGCCCGCTGCCGACATACCCGCTGCAATGATCGACGACCGCCTCCTCAACTATTGGGAACGGGAAAGCGCCGCCCGGGAGCGGCTGCGGAGCTCCCTGCCGGCCTCGTGGCGGAACGACCCGCGGCCGAACATGGACGTCGTACGCGAGCTCTACATCGAGGCGATGCTGCGCCTCAAGCAGCAGCCGCCGGTGCGGCCGGTCGCGATCGGCGACGACGACCGCTAGCCGCTTCCATTTTCGACAGGTTTCTCCTAAGCTCGTGCGCGTGCGCGTCTGCGGCTCCCTCCCTCGGCGGATCCTCTTCGGGACGCGCGACCCCAGCTGAGACGTAGGAGCAATGCGTGATTGAGCGGGATGTGACGTTCAGGCCGACGCGCGCCGTATCTTCTGCGCGGGTGTCGATTGAGCACGCTTTCGGAAGGCTTACGCAGCGCTTAGGACGTAGCGCTACTTTGCAGCCGCTCGTGCGGAGGGTCGTGTGGATCTGGGTGACGGCGGCAGTGCTGCTCGTCTTCGGTGCCGTCGGAGCCTCGGCGGCCAAGCCCGCGTCCCGGGCCGAGCGCGCCGCCGCCCAGCGGCTCAACGTCGTCCTGGTCCTGAGCGACGACGAGCGTTCGGACGGCACGCCCGTGATGAGGAACGCGCAGACGCTGCTCGCCGACCACGGCGTCACCTTCACGAACGCGCACGTCACGACCTCGATGTGCGGGCCGTCGCGGGCGAGCATCCTCACGGGCCAGTACTCGCACCACACTGGCGTGCTCGAGAACTTCGGGCCGCACAGCTTCCCCGCCTTCACCGAGGCGTCAAACGACCTCGGGGTCTGGATGCACCGCGCCGGCTATCAGACGGCTCTGGTCGGCAAGTACGTCAACGCGTACACGAATCCCTCGGTGAGTCACGCAGTCCCACCGGGTTGGGACGACTGGCAGGTGATGGACAGCATCCCGATGGAGGCGTACTACAACTACTCGATCAACGACAACGGCCACCTCGTCCACTACGGGAACAAGGCGTCGGACTACTCGACCGACGTTCTGGCCGACAAGGCCGTCAAGTTCATCAAGGGAGCGCGCCACCCGTTCTTCCTCTACTTCGCCCCGGTCGCGCCGCACCTGCCGGCGATCCCGGCACCCGGCGACCGCGGAAAGCTGGAGAACATCGCGCCGATCCACTCGCCGGACTTCAACCAGCGCAACATCGGCAAGGAGCCGTGGCGCTTCTGGCACAAGGACATGCTCAGCGCGGCGGCCCAGCTCTACATCAACCACGTCCGCATCAAGCAGGAGGAGTCGCTGCTCGCGCTCGACCGCAGCGTCCGCAGCGTCGTGCAGGCGCTCCGCACGCGGCACGAGCTGAACCGCACCGTGATCCTCTACACGAGCGACAACGGCTTCCTCTGGGGCGAGCACCGCCTCGGCGGCAAGGTGTGGCCCTACCAGGAGTCCACCCACGTCCCGCTGATCGTCCGGACGCCGTGGACGACCACGCCTCAGCGGAACAACCAGCCGGTGCTCAACATCGACCTCGCTCCCACGATCAGCGCCCTGACCGGAGTGACGCCGGGACTGCCGGAGGACGGCCGCAGCTTCGTTCCGTTCCTCCACGGCCAGCAGCCTCCGTGGCGCCACGCCTTCCTCGAGGAGTACCTCGGCAAGGATCTGCTCCACGAGGGCGGACCGCCGCCGTACGTCGCCGTCCAGACGAGGCGAAACCTCGACGTCGAGTACAAGAACGGCTGGCGCGAGCTCTACAACCTGAAGAAAGACCCGTGGGAGCTGAACAACCTCGCCGGCGACGCGCACACGAAGCCGCTTCAGGCGACGCTGAGCGGGCTCTTGCACCGGCTCTACGACGCGCCGCCGACGCCCGTGGCCTCGCACAAATAGCATCCCGCCATGCGTGAAGTGCGCCCGGGCGTCTGGCACTGGCAGTCGCCGCATCCAGACTGGGATGAGGAGCAGTGGTGGCCGGAGCTCGTCTCCTCGTACGCGATCGAGCTCGGCAACGACTTCGTGTTGTTCGACCCGCTCGCCGTCCCCGACGAGCTGCGCGAGCGCGCCACCGCCGTCGTCCTGACCGCGCCGTACCACGAGCGGGACGCCCGTGGTCTCGGCCTCCCCATCCACACGCCGCCCGCGGACACGTGGCAGGACTGGGTCGAGAAGTTCGGCATCGACCCCGAACGCGTGCGGGGCATGGAGAGCGAGGACCTCGCCTGGCTGCGTGCGGGCGAGGGCGAAGGCGAGTTCCACGGCCCCGGTGAGTGGCCGTTCGGGATGACCGCCTACGCCGGCCGCGAGGACAACGACATCATCCTCTGGGTGCCGGCGATCAACGCGATCGTCACGGGCGACTCGCTCTCGGATTTCGGCGAAGGACTGGGCATCCAGCTCGGCGGCCGCAAGCACGTGACGGCCGAGGACGTCGCCGCACGGCTCCGTCCCCTGCTCGACCTGCCCGTCGAGCTCGTGCTACCCGCACACGGCGAGCCGGCCGACCGAGCGGCGCTCGAGCACGTTCTCGCCTAGCTAGCTGTTCGCGGGATCCGGGCCCTGCATCGCCGAGCCCGGCAGCGGGAAGGGGCGCGGGCGAGGCCGCTCGCGCTTCGGCTCCGGCTGCGGCTCCGGCTGTTCCGGCTGTGCGGGCGCCTCGTCCGGGAAGACGGTTCCCTCGTCCTCGCCGGCGAGCAGGCGCTCGAACTGATCCTTGTCGATCGTCTCGCGCTCGATGAGGATCGCCGAGATCTTGTGCAGCTCTTCCATGTGCTCGCGCAGCACTGCCAGCGCGAGCTCGTGCGACTCCTCGATCACGCGCCGGATCTCGTCGTCGATCTCGCGCGCGATCTCCTCGGAGTAGTCCGCCTCGGCGCCGTAGTCGCGGCCGAGGAACGGCTGGTCGTGGCCGCGGCCGAGCACGCGCGGCCCGAGCTTCTCGCTCATGCCGAAGCGCATGATCATCTGCTTCGCCATCGACGTGATCTTCTCGAGGTCGTTCGCGGCGCCGGTCGTGACCTCGTGGAACACGATCTCCTCCGCCGCGCGGCCGCCGAGGGTCATCGCCATCTGGTGCATCAGCGCGCTTCGCGTCGTGAGGTACTTGTCCTCGGTCGGCAGCGAGATCGTGAGGCCGAGCGCCTGGCCGCGGGAGACGATCGTGATCTTGTGCACGGGGTCGGTGTGCTCGAGGTAGTGGCCGACGAGCGCGTGGCCCATCTCGTGATAGGCGGTGATCTTGCGTTCGTGCTCCGAGAGGAGACGTGCCTTCTTCTCCGGGCCGGCGACGACGCGCATGATCCCCTCCTCCAGCTCCTCCTGCTCGATGATCTTCTTGCCGCGGCGCGCTGCGAGCAGCGCGGCCTCGTTGACGAGGTTCGAGAGGTCGGCGCCGGTGAAGCCCGGCGTGCCGGAGGCGAGCGTGTCGACGTCGATCTCGGGCGCGAGCGGCTTGCCCTTCGTGTGCACCTCGAGGATCTTGCGCCTGCCGATGCGATCCGGGCGGTCGACGACGATCTGCCGGTCGAAGCGGCCCGGGCGGAGCAGCGCCGGGTCGAGGATGTCGGGCCGGTTCGTGGCGGCGATCAGGATGATGTTGTCCTTCATCTCGAAGCCGTCCATCTCGACGAGCAGCTGGTTCAGCGTCTGCTCGCGCTCGTCGTGGCCGCCACCGAGGCCGGCGCCGCGGTGGCGGCCAACCGCGTCGATCTCGTCCATGAAGACGATGCACGGCGACGCCTGCTTCGCCTGCTCGAACAGGTCGCGCACACGCGAGGCGCCGACGCCGACGAACATCTCGACGAAGTCGGACCCCTAGATGCTGAAGAACGGCACGCCGGCCTCGCCCGCGACGGCTCTCGCGAGCAGCGTCTTACCGGTGCCGGGAGGTCCGTAGAGGAGAACGCCCTTCGGGATCCGCGCGCCGAGCGCCTGGAACTTCTTCGGGTTCTCGAGGAACTCCTTGATCTCCTGGAGCTCCTCGACCGCCTCGTCGACGCCCGCGACGTCCTTGAAGCCGATCTTCGGCGAGTCGGGCGCCATCCGCTTCGCGCGCGACTTGCCGAAGCTCATCACCTTCGAGCCGCCGCCCTGCACCTGGTTCATCAGGAAGATCCAGAAGCCGATCAGGAGCAGGAACGGCAGGAACGAGCCGATCAGCGCGGTCCACGAGAATCCGCCGGTGCCCTTCGAGTCGTACGCGACGTTCTTCTTCTGCAGCAGCTCCTCGAAGTTGAGCTCCGACTGGTCGGTCGGGTAGTTCACCGTCGCGGTCGTGTTCTCCGCGTCGTTGTACGTCGCGGTGATCGCGCGCTTGCTCGGGTTGAACTCGATCTTCTTGATGTCGGACGGCGACTGCTGGATCTCGTTGCGGAGCGACGAGTAGGTGACGTCCTTGCGCGTGTGGTGACTCTTCGGGATCAGGGTCTGGCTCGCGAGCCAGACCAACAGGACGATCACGATGAGGGGGAAGAACGCGCTGCGGAAGAAACGATTCACGATGAGGTTCGTGCAGAGTAGCCCAGTGGGGTTTCCGGCGGTATCGGCATAACCCTCCAGAGACCGAAGTGGTTACGTCCCCTCCGGCATCAGATCCGGGTGCAGAACACCCACGTAGGGGAGGTTCCGGTAGCGCTCGGCGAAGTCGAGGCCGTAGCCGATCACGAACCGGTTCGGGATCTCGAATCCGACGTAGCGGACGGGCACGTCGATCTCGCGGCGGTCGGGCTTCGTGAGCAGTGAGCAGATCTCGAGCGTGGCCGGCTCGCGCGACTCGAGGTTCCGAAGCAGGTAGGAGAGGGTGAGGCCCGAGTCGATGATGTCCTCGACGACCAGCACGTGGCGGCCCTCGATGTTGATGTCGAGGTCCTTGAGGATGCGGACGACGCCCGAGGAGTCCGTCGACGCGCCGTAGCTCGAGATCGCCATGAAGTCGATCTCGCACGGCACGGTCAGCGAGCGCATCAGGTCGGCCATGAAGAAGACGGCGCCCTTGAGGACGCCCACGAGCAGCACGTCGCGGCCCGCGTAGTCGTCCGAGAGCTCGCGGCCGAGCTCCCGGATGCGGGCCTGCAGGCGCTCCTCGTCGATCAGCACCTCCCCGACTCCCCGCTCGAGCTCAGTCACCGACACGACTCGCGCTCACCCCCTGCGTCTCGACGATTCCCGGAACGGCGACGACCTCGTCGCCCCGCACCACGAGCGGCCAGCCTTCGCGGTCGGAACGTGGGATCTTCGCATCGACGAACACGTCCTGCACCTTCTTCGTGCGGCCCGCGAGCCGGTCCCCCGGCCGCCACCCGCGCACCTTGAGCCCCGGCAGCTCCGATTCGATGCGCCAGGCGCCCCAGGTCACCGCGCCGTGCAGCTCGACCGGCCCCCGCTCGAGCCACAGTCGGTCGTGCTCGCGCACCGCCTGCAGCCCGCCGCCGAGGTCGACGCGCTTCGACGCGGCCGGCGCATCGAGCAGCTCGGCGAGCGCGGGCGGCATCGTCCGCCGCTCGTCGAGCGCACGCAGGATGTTCTCGCGCGCGGCGGGGTGGATGCGCTGCAGCACGGGGATCACCTCGCGCCGGATCAGCCCGCGCAGCGTGTCTCCGTTCGTCGAGTCGGTACGCCACTCGAGCCCCCGCTCACGGCAGAACGCCTCCGTCTCTTCACGCCACACGCAGAGGAGCGGCCGCACGACGCCGTCGGAGCGGGCCACCTTGATGCCCTTCGTCTTGCCGCTCGAGACGAGACGGAACAGGATCGTCTCGACCTGGTCGGAGAGCGTGTGCCCGGTTGCGCGCAGGGAGTCGGTGCGAAACGAGTAGCGCACGTCCCGCAGCCCCGCCTCGTTGGCGCAGCGTGGAGCCGCCTGGACGACCTCCGCGCCGAACCGCTCCGCGCACCAGCGCGCGTCCTCGTCGGACTCCTCGCCGCGCAGCTCGTGGTCGACGTGGAGCGCTGAGACGCGGTAGCCGAGCTCGCGCAGCGCCTGGAAGAGGCAGGTCGAGTCGGCGCCGCCCGAGACGAGGCACAGCACGGCGCCTCCCGGCTCGATCAGCTCGTGCCGGCGGATGTGCGACTCGATCCGCTCCAGGATCTCCAGGAACACAGTGTTGCAGGCGGAGCGGGGTTCGGGCACCGCCCCGAACGGCCACGGCTCGGCGAGACCACGGGTCAGTCGAGGGGGCCCGGCATCCACCCGGGCGGGTGCGGCGCGTCGTGCGACGGCTTCGCCCGCGCGGGCGCGCGAGAGCCGAGCCGCCCCGCCAGCTCACGCGCCGCCCACAGCGTCAGCCACCAGAGAAGCGCAAGCTGCAGCATCCGCCTCACAGCAGGATGCTGCGGTACGAGAGCACGCGACGCATCCCGATCCGCTCGTAGAGCGCGATCGCCGCCGAGTTGTCGCGCCGGACGAAGAGCGTGACGCGCGGCGTCGTCGACAGGAGAAGCCGGCAGAGGTCGCGCAGCGCCCGCGCTGCATACCCATGCCCGCGGGCCTCGGGATCGGTCCACACCTGCTGGATCTGCACCGCCGCCGGCGTCCAGGCGGACGCCTCGGCCTTGAACCGCACGACGTCGTCCACGAGCCACAACCACGAGCGGCCCTCGTCGACCTGCGCCGCGGTGCGCCACCGGAAGCTGTCGGCGTCGTGCGCGAGCGGATCGATGCCGAGCTCGAGCCGGTGGGCGGCCGCGCACGCCGGTAGCAGCCGGTCCACGTCGGCGGGCGTGGCGGGGCGCAGGCCGGTGTCTCCCGGCGCCGGCGGCTCCTCGACGAGGTAGACCGGCTGGTCCGGCCGGTCCTCCCGCGCGGCGGGCAAGGCGTGCCGCGCCGCCTCCCAGACCGCGCTCACGGCTGCGGCCTCGCCGATGATCATGCGCGACTCCGCCGCGGCCACGTGAGCCGCGAATGCCTCGCACCCGTCCCCGGAGGGGACGAGATTCGCGCCGATGTGACAGAGGGCGTCGAGCTTCCCTGACCCGCCCTGCAACGCGACGTACCGGCCGAGCCCGCGACGCGCGACGTCCTCCAGGAACACGCGCTCCACCGGAGCTCGAGCGCAGAATTCGAGCACCTGCTCGCCCGTCGGCTCGACGAGGGTCATGGTGGAAGTCTCCTATAGAGTCGGCGCCCATGCCGATCCACGTTCGCGCCGAGCCGGGGGACTACGCCGAGGCGGTCCTCCTGCCGGGCGACCCGCTCAGGGCCGCCTACATCGCCAAGACCTACCTCGAGGACGTCGTCCAGCGGAACTCCGAGCGCGGGCTCCTCGGCTACACCGGCACCTACGAGGGAAAGCCGGTGTCGGTGCAGGGAACCGGCATGGGCTGCCCGGGCGCCTCGATCGTGTTCGAGGAGCTCGTGCAGCTCGGCTGCAAGAAGCTGATCCGCGTCGGCACCTGCGGCGGCCTGCAGCCCCACCACGTGCTCGGGGACCTGATCGTCGCGCTCACCGCGGTGCCCGCCGATTCGACCGCCATGCACCTGGTCGCTGGCGAGCCGCACTGCCCCACCGCCTCCTGGTCGGTGATCCACGGCGCCGTCCACGTCGCCAAGCAGCTCGGCCAGGAGCTCCACGTCGGGCCGATCGTCTCGAGCGACCTCTTCTACAACCCCGACGGCGGTCAGTACGAGCGCTGGTCGAAGCGGGGCGTGCTGGCTGTCGAGATGGAGGCGTCGGCACTGTTCACGATCGCCGCGCTGCACGGCGTCGAGGCGGGCTGCCTGCTGACGGTCAGCGACATCGTGGTCGCGGGCGAGTTCCAGCGGATCTCCGACGACGACCTCCGAGCCGCCGTCGACCGGATGACCAAGATCGCACTCGCAGTCGCAACCTCTGACTGACACCGCCGTCTTCCTCGTCAACCCGGCGTCCTCGAACGGGGCGACGGGCAGGCGCTGGCCGGAGCTTGCACATCGCGCCGCGCGCCTCGGCCTCACCGGGGAGACGCGGTTCTCGGAACGACCGGGGCACCTGAGCGAGCTCGCGGCGAAGGCGGTCGACGACGGCGCCGGGCTGGTGGTGGCCGTGGGCGGCGACGGCACCCTCAACGAGGTCGTGAACGGAATCGCCGGCCGTGACGTCGAGCTCGCGACGATCCCGCTCGGCACCGGGATGGACTTCGTGCGCACCTACGCCATTCCAACCGGCTTCGAGGACGCCGTTCGCGTCGCGCTGACGGGCGAGCGCCGGCTGATCGACGCCGGGCGCGTCCGCTACCGCACGTGGGGAGGCGACGGCGCCGAGCGCTGGTTCGCGAACGTCGGCTCGGTCGGCATGAGCGGCGCCGTGGCGCAGCGCGTGAACGGCATGTCGAAAGCGCTCGGCGGCAGGACGACGTTCTTCTACGCGCTGACCCGGGTCTTCTTCGAGTGGGAGAACACCGACGTGACCGTTCGCCTCGACGGCGAGGAGCGCAGCGGCCGGATGCACGACGTCGTCGTCGCGAACGGGGTCTGGCACGGCGGGGGGATGATGCTCGCCCCGGACGCGCAGCCCGACGACGGGCTCTTCGACGTGGTCCTGATCGGCGACGTCAGCAAGGTGGATTTCCTGACGACGGCGCCGAAGATCTACAGGGGAAAGCACGTCGCGCACCCGAAGGTCGAGGTGCTCCGGAGCGCACGCGTCGAGGTCGACGCGGGCGAGCACCTGCCGATCGAGGTCGAGGGCGAGCAGGTGGGCACGACGCCTGCGACGTTCGAGGTCGTGCCGGGCGCGCTGCGGATCCGCGTGCCGGCGGCTCGCTGACGCAGAGCCTCACGCCCCCGGGGCCTTCTTCTCCGTGCCCTTCTTCTCCGTGTCCTTCTTCTCCGAGGCCGACCTCGCAGCGGGCAGCTTCTTCTGTGCGCCCTCGAGCTTCGCGAGCCGCTTCTCGAGCTGCGCGACGCGCTTCTCCATCTGCTCCAGGCCGCGCACGCGCCGGGTCAGGTCGTCGACGCCGTCCTTCATCTGCATCGCGCTCTGCAGGACGCGCGCAGCGGTCGGGTTCTGCGACGCCTTGCCGAGCACCTCCTCGCCGAGCGTGGCGAGCTGGGAGAGCGGGTTCCGTGCCATGTCGATCCTTTCGTCGCGGGCGGGACGCGGTCGGGTCTTCCGTCACGCTCTGATTATCACCGGCGTTCCGGCGCCCGCCACGGCGAAGATCCGCGAGAGCGTCGCGTTCGGAAGGCGGATGCAGCCGTTCGAGACCGCGTGGCCGATCGACCAGGGCTCGTTCGTGCCGTGGATGGCGACGGGCCCGCCCTGGGTCCAGCCGGTGAGCACGTCGGAATGCGCGGAGATGCCGAGCGCAGCCGGCCCGAAGGGGCCCGACGGGTCGCTCGGGACGAGCACCTGGTTGACGTAGTAGCTGCCGGTCGGCGTGGGCGTGCTCGGCGAGCCGACGGCGACGACGGCGGTGAGCGCCGCCTTGCCGTTCCGGTACAGGATCAGACGGCGCGACGAGACGTCGACGACGATGCGCGTCCCAACAGGCTGCAGCGCGAGGGCGCCCGCCCGGACGAAGCCGATGCTGCCGTTCGGCATCACCGGCAGCTGCACCCGGTACCAGCGCGTCGAGCAGTCGGCGGCGACGACCTTGCCGACGACGCCGAAGACGGTGGGGAAGCGGTTGACGTTCTTCGGACCGAAGCGCGCGACGACCGACCCGCCCGGCCGCCGGTAGGCGACGGCACCGCGTGCCGCGACGCCGGCGTAGGCGCGCCGCTTCGACCCCAGCCGCACCAGCTCGCCGTCGGTGCACCGGGGCACCTTCTCGACGTGCGCCTGCGGGACCGGCGCACGGACGACGACGGCGTGCGCAGGCGGCTCGTTCGGGCTCGAGCCCGCGTGCCGACTCGAGCCGCAGCCTGCGGCGGCCAGGGACAGGGCGAGCGCGAAGAGCGTGAGCCGTCTCATGGGCGAAATCGTCGGGCCGTCGCGGGTCTCGGCCGTACCCTACCCGGCATGATCGTCGCTCATCTCGACCTGGATGCATTCTTCGCCACCGTCGAGGAGCTCGAGGACCCGGCGCTTCGCAACGTCCCGCTCGTCGTCGGCGGCGATCCCCACGGGCGCGGAGTGGTCGCGACCGCGAACTACCGGGCGCGCAGCTTCGGCATCCACTCCGCCATGTCGTGCGCCGAGGCGTTCCGCCGCTGCCCGCATGCGACGTTCGTGCGGCCGCGCCACTCGCTGTACAAGGCGTACTCGCGCGAGGTCTGGACGACGATCCGCGAGATCGTGCCGACGGTGGAGCAGGCGGGGATCGACGAGGGATACCTGGACCTCGAGGAGGTGGCTCCCGCGTTCGACGACGCCCGCGCGGTCGCCGAGGCGGTGCGGGCCGTCGTCTCGGCGCGGACGCGCCTCTCGTGCTCGCTCGGCGTCGCCACCTCGAAGGTGGTGGCGAAGGTGGCTTCCGACCGCCGTAAGCCGGGCGGCCTGACGGTCGTGCGGCCCGGCCGGGAGGCGTCGTTCCTCGCGCCGTTCCCGATCCGGCTGCTGCCCGGGGTCGGGCCGCGGGCGGAAGAACGGCTCGTCGCGGCGGGCGTGAAGACGGTCGGCGCCCTGGCCGCGCTCGGCGACTCCGAGCTGAGGCTCCTGATCCGCGGCAAGGTCGGCCCGGAGCTGCGCGACCGCGCACGGGGCATCGACCCTCGGCCGCTCGAGGTGTCGACCGAGCGGATCTCGATCTCCAACGAGGAGACGTTCGCGCAGGACGTCGGAGATCCGGAGCGGCTGCACGACGAGCTGCGGCGCCAGGCGATGCGCCTCGGCGAGCATCTCCGCGGCCGCGGACAGGTCGCGCGGACGGTGACGACGAAGCTCCGCTACCCGGATTTCGCGATCCGCACCCGGTCGACGTCGCTGCCGGTGGGGATCGACGATCCGGAGCGAATCGGCGAGCTCGCATGCGCGCTGCTCGACCGCGCGCTCGTGGACCGGCCCGGCCCGCTGCGACTCGTCGGCGTCGGCGTCTCCGGGCTCGCCGAGCACGTGCAACTTTCCCTGCCGTCCGGCGTCTAATCCGTTACACAGTCTTTCCAGGGTTTTCACCCTTTCGAGGCACACGTCAGCCGATCGAGGCCGTACGCTGAAAGGCACGATGGTCATGAACGACTCCCCCAAGGATCACAAGCACACTTCGACGCACGTCCACGTGCTCATGCAGCGGGCCGGGGTCCCGTACGAGATCGAGCGGAAGGTCTGCACGTCCTGCTCGGTCGTTCTCGACGAGAAGCCCGTCAAGCGCGCAGCGGCGTAGGCCGCATCCTCGGCCGGCGCACGGCGGTCTCGTGCTGCTGCGCGACGATCGGTTCTGCGAGCATCCGGGGCGTCGTGCATGGATTCAGCTTCTCGGCCGACGTCAGGGTGCGCTTCGCGGAGACCGACGCACAGGGCATCGCGCACAACGCGAACTATCTCGTCTGGTTCGAGGTCGCGCGGGTCGAGCACCTCGAGCGCTTCGCCGGCGGCTATCAGCGACTCCGCGACCTGGGGATCGAGGCGCTCGTGCTCGAGACCCACGTTCGCTTCCTGCTGCCGGCGGTCTTCGACGACCGGCTGACGGTGCACGTCCGCTGCGTCGAGCTGAAGGGCGCGCGGTTCCGCTACGAGTACGCGATCGAGCGCGACGGCACGGCGGTCGCGGACGGCTGGACGTTGCACGCGACCGTCGACGCGGAGTCGCTGCGGCCGACCCGGGTACCGGAGTGGCTCGCCGAGGCGATCGTCAGCGGGGAGGCTCGAGAGCCACGCCCGGCCGGATGATGCCGCGGGGCTCGTCCGCGGCCGGCGCCGCCTTCTTCGCCGGCTTCGGCTTCGGCTTCGCCTTCGGCCCGACGCGGATCACGCGCGGCTCGGCCCGGTAGCTCGACGACCACGTCTGGTCGGAGAGCAGCGCCCCAGCCGCCGAGTAGACCTTGCGCTCGACGGACGTCGCCTGGGCGGGAACGCCCGGGTCGTCGACCACCGTCGTCCCCGGCGCCAGCGTCGCGTCGACCGTCTTCGTGACCGGCGGAGGCGCGACGACGCGCAGCGGCTGGGCGATCGTCTCGACTCGCCTATGCTGCGGCGCCCCGTACAGCGTGACCACGAGGGACGACGAGCCGACCCAGGTGCGAAGCAGCAGCCAGTGCTTCGTGTCGTTGACGAACTTCAGGTCGATGTCGGGGTAGTTGACGGTCGCGTCGCGGCCGAGCGGGTAATGGGAGATGTAGAGCGCGTGGTTCGTGCGGGCGGTGATCGGCAGGCCCGCTTCGTAGGCCGCGTTGAAGATCGTGGTCGACACCTGGCAGATCCCGCCGCCGAGACCCGTCTGCAGCTCGCCGTCGATGATCACGGGAGCCTCGCGGAACCCCTTCGCGGCCGTCCGGGCGCCGGTGGCGCCGTTGAACGAGAAGGTCGCTCCCGGCGCGATCAGCTTGCGGTCGACGAGGTGCGCGACGAGCTGCACGTTGTGGATCCGGTTCGCCTCGCCGCCGTAGATCGTCTCGTACGAGCCGACGGTTCCCGTGATCCGCATCGCCTGCGCCTGGGCGGTCGTGCGGGTAGGAGCCTCGCGCACGGTCACCAGCCGGGCGACCCGGTTCGTGCGCCGCTCGGCAGCGGCGAGGATCCGGGCGGCCGAGCGGGGGACGTCGAGTGCCAGGCCCGGAGCCGAAGGGACGACCCGGACGGTGCCGCCGGCGCCCACTGCGAAGTCGGCGTCCTTCGGATCTCGGTTGACCGCCTTCTCGAGCCGGGCGAAATACGCGTCGGCTGCCGGGCCGGCGAGCGCAGGCGGCGCGTTCGGCGAACGAGGCAGATGCAGGATCGTGGCGAGGCGCCAGCGCGCGATCCGCAGCCTGGTCGGCCCCACGACCATCGTCACCGGGGCCGCAATCACCTGCGACGCCAGGCGCTGCGCCGGCGCGAGCGAGGCGACGGTCACCACCGGCGGATCGCTCTTCACCGGCAACGCGACGGGGGCGCGGGCGAACGACGCGAGCGAACGGACGATCACCCGCCGGGCCGCGGGCCGGTCGAGGGCGCGCCCCGTGGCGCCGGGCGCGATCGAGACGTGCAGGCCGCGGCGGACGAGCCGTGCCTCCCGGTGGGGCGATCCGACCGCCTTCGCGAGCAGCCCCAGCTCGTACCGAAGCGCTCCCTCGTACACACGCATCGGCGGAGCCACGTCCTGCGGGAAGAACTGGAGCTCGAGCCGGCGGTAGCCGCGGACGACGCCGGTGCCGCCGCCCTGACGCTCGGCGCGCGCGACGGCGCTGTGCCAGTCGACCTCGATGCCGAGCGCATGGGGCGTCAGCCGGAACGTCCTGCCGCCGGCCACGAACACCACGGGCACGTGCGCGAGCTGCTCCGACCGTCGCTCGAGCAGCCGCTGCGCCTCGGCCGGCGACAGCCCGCCCACGTCGACACCGGCGATGCTGGTGCCGCGCGCGAGCCGGTTCGCGGAGCCGGCGAAGACGAGCCCGACCACGATCGCGACCAGCCCGAGGACCAGCCCGAGGATCGCGAGGCGGCCCCACAGCCGTGCGGAGGCACGGCGGCGGCCGCGGAGAGCCGTCGAAGACGCAGCCACGAAGCGGCCATCGTAGCCGCGCGGGGTCGACTCGTTAGAACACGAAGAGCTCGACGCCGCCCGAGACGTTCAGCTCGATCCCGGTGACGTACGAGGCCAGGTCGGAGCAGAGCCACGCGATCGCGTTCGCGATGTCCTGCGGCTCTCCGGGGCGCTTGAACACGGTTCTGGCGGCGATGCGCTCGTTCATCGCGGCGTTCGCCATGTGGAACGCCTCGGTGCCGATGATCCCCGGTACGACGGCGTTGCAGGTGATGCCGTGGCGGCCGCCCTCCATCGCCAGGGTCTTCGTCAGCCCCAGCAGGCCGGCCTTGGTCGCCGAGTACGACGCCTGGCCGAACCCGCCCAGCGTGCCCGCGACGGACGCCATGTTCACGATCCGGCCGAACCCGCGCTCCTTCATGTGCGGCCACACGGCCTGGGCGCAGTTGAACGCACCGGTCAGGTTCACGTGCAGGTCGCGCTCCCAGAGCGCCGGCTGCTGGTCCTGGAACTGGCCGACGTGATCGAGGGTGCCGGCGTTGTTGACGAGGATGTCGACGGATCCGAGCTCGTCGACGGTGCGCGCGACCGCGGCCGCGACCTGGTCGCGATCGGTGACGTCGCACCGGACGGCGAGCGAGCGCCGGCCCATGCCGCGGATCTCTTCCGCCGTCGACTCCGTGTGGACGAGGCCCTGCGTGCGGGCGACCTGGGCGAGCGGCCCGTAGGCGTCGCTGGCCTCCGACAGCTCCGACTCGACGAGCAGGTCGGCGATCACCACGTCCGCGCCCGCGCGGGCGAGCGTCAGGGCGTCCGCGCGCCCGAGCCCGCGCGAGCCTCCGGTCACCAGGGCGACGCGTCCGCCGAGGTCGATCTCGAGCGCCACCGTCAGCCCCTCGGCATGAAGATCTCTTTGGCGATCACGAGCCGCTGGATCTGCGACGTCCCCTCGTAGATCTGGAACAGCTTCGCGTCGCGCATCAGCTTCTCGACGGGATACTCCCTCATGTAGCCGTAGCCGCCGAAGACCTGCACGGCGTCCGTCGTCACCTTCATCGCGGTATCGGCGGCGAAGCGCTTGGCGAAGGAGGAGTGGAGCGTCGCGCGCTCGCCGCGGTCGAGCATCCAGGCAGCTTGCCAGGTGAGGAGTCGGGCGGCTTCGACCTCGGTCGCCATGTCCGCGATCATGAAGTTGACACCCTGGTGCATCGCGATGGGCATGTCGAAGGTGACGCGCTCCTTGGCATATTCGACCGCAAGCTCGTAGGCGGCCTGTGCGACGCCGACGGCGCCGATCGCCGTGCCGGGGCGGGTGGAGTCGAGCGTCTGCATTGCCAGCTTGAAGCCCTGCCCCTCCTCTCCGAGCCGGTTGGCGGCAGGCACCACGACGTCCTGCAACGCGAACGCCGACGTGTCGGTCGCGCGCTGCCCCATCTTGTCGAGGTGCTGCTCGATCGTCACGCCGGGCGTGTCCATCTCGACGATGAACGCCGACATGCCGCGATGACCCTTCGACGGGTCGGTCTTCGCGAACACGACGGTCCAGTCCGCGTAGCCGGCATTCGTGATGAACGTCTTCGAGCCGTTCAGGACGTACTCGTCGCCGCGGCGGACGGCGGTCGTCTTCAGCCGCGCGACGTCGGAGCCCGCCTCCGGCTCCGAGAGCCCGAACGAGCAGAGGATCGGCGCGTCGATCAACGGCGGCAGCCAGGTCGCCTTCTGCTCGTCGGTGCCCGCGATCAGCACGGGCCCGGCGCCGAGGCCGTTCGCGCCGAGCGACGTGCCGATTCCGGTGCAGCCCCAGTTGAGCTCCTCGGCGACGAGGATCCCGTCGAATGCGCTCAGCCCGGCGCCCCCGTGCTCGGCGGGCACGTGCAGGTTCATCAGGCCGACCTCGTGCGCCCTGGCGATCACGTCGGCGGGGTGCTTCATCTGCACGTCGCACTCGGCCGCCTTCGGCCGGATCTCCCGCGTCGCGAAGTCGCGGGCGAGTGCACGCAGCTCCCTCTGCTCGTCCGTCAGCGCGAACGAGACGCCGTTCGCGAGGGCCGGGGCGGTCTGATCGTCGACGGCGCTCATGTCATAGCTCCTGGTGAAGTGATTGACTCGTCAGTCAATAAGCCTAGCGAAGAGTTGCTGCCGTCGTGCGAGCCTCACGGCGGTAGGCTCGCTCCCGGACGCGATGGGGAAGGTCTACGACGGCATCGACGCGAAGCTCGCCGACTGGATCGGCCGTCAGCCGCTGTTCTTCGTCGCGACGGCCCCCACCGGCGAGGGTCACGTCAACGTGTCGCCGAAGGGCCCGATCGGATCGCTCCGGATCGTCGACCGGCACACGATCGAGTACGACGACCACGTCGGCAGCGGCACCGAGACGGCGGCGCACCTCCGCGACAACGAGCGCATCTGCGTCATGCTCTGCGCCTTCGACGGGCCGCCGCGGGTCCTGCGCTTGCACGGACGCGGCGAGGTGCTGCCGGCGGCCGACCCCGCGACGGGGGGCGTGCGCGGCGTCATCCGGGTGCGCGTCGAGCGGATCTCGGACTCGTGTGGGTACGGAGTGCCGCTGCTGGAGTACGTGGCGGAGCGGCCGCAGCGTGCGGCGTGGCTCGAGCGCAAGGGGCCCGACGGGGTGCGCGACTACGTCCGCGAGCGGAACGCGGCGTCGATCGACGGCCTTCCCGCCTTCGACCGAGGGTCGCCTGTCTGACCCCGCAGGGGGTCTG
>JBOGZX010000132.1:0-13104 GCA_050697615.1 Gaiellaceae bacterium | reverse complement strand
CTTCTGGTCTTCGTCTCCGCCCGCGCCGAGGGCTCCTATTTCGCCGGCGCGTGGCCGTTGCTCGGCGCCGTGCTGGTGGTCTCGGCCACGATCCTCCTCCTGCTCCGAGCCCGCATCTCGTTGTGGCTGCTCGCATCGGCGGTCTCACTGGCGGCCCTGGGCGCGATCGCGCTCGCATCGCCGGCCTGGGGCGGGTTGCCGGACATCGCCTGGAAGACCTTCGACGAGTACGTCGTCGCAGCCTATGCGCTGCTGCTCGGATCGCTGGTCTCGGGATTCCACCTCCGCGGCAGGCGGTTGGTGCTCGGCGGCGTCCTCGGCGGCTCGGCGCTCATGGCGTTGGAATTGCTGTACAGGCTCCAGGCCGGCACGGCTCCCGCCTCGTGGTTCGACGGCAGAAAGGTCGACGGGCCGGTGCAGTATCACAACGCTCAGGGGGCGTTCTTCGCGCTGGGAATTCCCCTCGCGCTCTGGGCCACGGTGCGAGCCCCCGCGGTCGTCCGCGCGGCCGGCGGGCTTGCCGTGGTCACGTTGACCGCCGCATTGCTCGTCACGCAATCGAGAGGGGCGCTCCTGTCCGCTCTCGCGGCGGTCGTCCTGCAGCTGGCGTTCTCGCGTGACGCGAGGCTCCTCGCTCACGCGGTACTCGCAGCCCTGATCGGCGGAGCACTGGTGATCCCGCTCCGGCACGTCGATGCTGCGCTCGTCTCCGACCACGGCGCCGCGACCCAGTTTCGAGCTCTCGCCGGCTCTGCCCTCGTCGGCGCGATCGTGCTCGCCGGACTCTGCGTCCTCCCGCGAAGTCGCACGATCAAGCGAGCGATGCTCGGGCTGGTCGCGATCGCGGTGGCCGCGTTGCTCGCCGCCGCCGCGCCCCGTGCGGGCGACCTCAGGCCGGCGATCCATCGTGCTCTGAACGGACAGGAGCCGACGACGCTGCCCGGCGGCGAGACGAGGCTCAGCAGTCTCTCGCTCACGGGGCGCACACAGATCTGGCGCGTTGCGATCGACGCCTACCGTGACGCCCCTCTGCTCGGTCACGGCAGCGGTAGCTTCACGGCGATCTTCACGCGGGAACGGACGAATCACGACCTGTACGTGCTCCAGCCGCACAGCATCGAGCTGGAGGTTCTCGATGAGCTGGGCCTGCCCGGCGCTGCGGCATTCGCAGCGTTCCTCGTGTTCCTCGCGGTTGCGCTCGTTCGCGGTCGAGCGCCGCTCGCCGACCGGGCGGCCGGCGGCGCCGTCGTCGTCGCCCTGCTCGCCCAGGCCTCGATCGACTGGACGTTTTCCTTCCCGGCGCTCGTCGTCGCGACGTTGCTGGTCGCCGGCGCTGCCGCGGGTAGGGGCGGCGGCGTCGCCCACGCCGCGAAGACCGCGGCGGGAGGGATGGTGGTCGCCGTCGCGGTGCTCGCCGCTCTCGCGGGACCCTACCTCGCGACTCACGACCTCTCTCGCGCCAGGTCTGCCAAGACGACCTCCGCCCGGACCTGGGACCTCCTGAGGAAGGCGCGGGGCTTCGACCCGTGGAACGCGGACGTCGTCGACTACCAGGCGCAGGTGGCGGAGGGCGCGGGACGGTTCCAGCAGGCGGCCGGGCTGTACGGGGAGGCTGCGAAGCTCGCCCGCTTGTCCTGGGTGGAGGAGTACCGACGCGCCCGCGCTCTACGGAGCGGCGGGTTCATCCCTGCTTCGAGAGCCGCGTGTCGTCGCGCCCGATCCCTGAACCCGCTGGAGCGACTGCTGGAACAGGGGCCGTGCCGATCCGGGGCGTAGACGTGCGCCACTGCAGCACGCTGCCGCGCCGCACGAGCGCGAGGTAGAGCAACGCGAAGAGGATGTACGCCGGAAAAACCCGCGTGTCGAAGAAGTACATGATTCGCATGAACTCGAGCAACCCCACGAGCCAGACGCCGTAGAGCGCGCGATGAAACGTGCTCGTGCGGGCGCGCTTGTAGAGCGCGCCCGAGTAGAGACCGAGGAGCAATACGACGGCGATCCCGGCCCACCCGTAATCCGCGGCGAGGAAGCCGGGCGTGGTGAAGACGTTGTACTCGTAGTTCAGTCCTTCCTGTGCGAACGCCTGAGGCCAGAAGGTCGACGGGTCCTTGTGGAAGATGTCCTGGTACCGAAACGAGACCGTGCCGATCAGGGGCGCGTGCTCGAGCCGGGCGTGGTCGACGAGGGGGAATTGCCAGAACATCTCGCCCGTATACGCGAACGGCGTCGCGGCCGGATAGTGGCTCACGACGACGAGCGCGTTGTTCTCGCTCGTGAGGTAGTACCCGAAGAAACGGGCGGTCAGGTGCGTCAGGGACAGATTGTGCGTGTAGACGGAGCTTCTCCTGGCCTCGGTTGCGGTGAACAGCGCGAGCACGGCGAGGCCGCTCACGAGCGCAACCAGGACGGCCTTGGGGACGCGTACGACTCGCCGGGATAGAGCCAGGTACACAACCGGAACGACGAGCTCGAGCAGCGCGAGCCGCTCGCTGAAGACGAACGAGCGGACGACGGCGAGAGCGAATACGACACCGACGAGAAACGTCATCCCTCGTCGCCGGCGTAATCCGAACGCGAGGGTGAGCGGCACGGCCGCCACAGACAGCTGCGTCAGCGTCGTCACGCCGGGAATCGTCCGCAGCGCGCCGGCTTTGACAGCCTCCGGATTTACGGTCCATTCGTGCACGAGCGCAGTCAGGCCGCCTGCGCGTTCGACACCGAGCCCGAACCAGACGAGATACGCGGCGATCGTAGCGACCAGCGCCGCACGGAGGACGAGGAAGAGGCGCTCTTCCAGGCCGGCGTCGGCGTCGGTGCGAAAGGCGGCGCGTCTCGAGGGTCGAAGTCCGACGCGGAGGCCCGCGATCGCCCCGAACCCGAAAACGAGCAGGGCGAGCGCGAGGTAGGCAAGACCCGCGGAGCTCGACGACTTGTCCTCGCCGAACTCGGACTGGAAGACGGACGATCCCGTGGCGAGAAAGAGCAGGAGCAGCGGGACGTAGAGCCCGAGCGTGATCGTGATCGGGGAGAACAGCAGGTCGAGCGGAATCCGGGCCTTGCCCCTCACGCCGGCGCCCGCTTCGAAAGACTTGCATCGACGACCTCGCGGATCTCGTCCCGAAACCGGGCGGCGGAGAACCGCTGGGCGCGTCGAGCGATGTACTCGTGATCGACCTCGCCACGGGCGGCATCCTGGACGGCACGGCGCAGCACCGCGGAAGTCGGCTCGTCGACGAGCCAACCGGTGCGGCCTGATTCGACGATGTCCCGCGCGCCCCCGGAATTGAGAGCGATCACGGGCGTCCCGCATGCCTGCGCCTCGGCCATTGCGATCCCGAAGTCCTCGTCGACCGGATACACGAGCGCACGCGCCGAACGGTAGAGCTCTCGCAGGCGCTCGTCGTCGACGAGGCCGAGGAATACGACGTTGTCGGGCGCCCGCCGTTCGAGCTCCGCCCGCGCCGACCCCTCGCCCACGATCAGCAGCCGGTGGGGAAGGCCCTCGAACGCGTCGATCAGCGCGGTCGGAGACTTGTATCCGACGAGCCGCCCGACGAACACGAAGTCACCCGTCCGCTCACCCTCGGGGGTGAAGAAATCGGTTCGAACGGGCGGATGCACGACCCGCGCCGGCCGATCGTACGAGCGGCGCACTCGCCCGGCGACCGCAGAGGAGTTCGCGAGAAAGCAGGTCACCCGGCTCGCGGTTCGACGGTCCCACCGCCTGAACCACCCCATCCCGAGCCGCGCGACCGGCCGGATTACCGCCGGGAAGCGGGCGCGTTCGGCATCGAAGTTCCACGCATACCGCATCGGGGTGTGGCAGTAACAGATGTGCGGGACGCCGCTCGCCACGCGCACGGCCTTCGCACAGGCATGGCTGCTCGAGATGACGACGTCGACCTCCTCGAGCTCGGGCCGCAGGCGCCAGCTGAGCGGGATCAGGGGCAGAAGCCATTCGTGATGAGTCGTCGCACCCGGCAGAAGCTGAAGGAACGACGGTTGAGCACGCCGAAGTGACTCGGGCACGGCCGACGGTTCGATGATCGTGGTCAGCACGGTCGCCGCCGGGTAGGTGACGAGCAGCTCTTCGACACAGCGCTCGGATCCGCCGTACCTCACCAGCCACTCATGAGCAATCGAGACGCGCAGCATCCGGGACAGAGAGTACGAGAAGATGCGGCGGGCCAAGCAGGGTCGGATTCGGCGTCGTTCCCGCCTACCATGAGCCCATGACAGGTGCTCCCGCGGACGCCGATCGCGTCTACCTGCTCCGCCCGAGCGTCCCTCCGGCCTCCGTCCGCGCACCGGCGATCTGGTTCGCCGTACTCGCCGCAGGGGTGTCGGCGATCGCCCTCGTCGACCCGACCGCGGCCGCCGTCGTCGCCTTCTTCGGCGTCGGGCTGCTCGTGGCCGCCCTTCATCCCGGCCTCGTCGCACCGTATCTCGTGCTCGCGACCCCGCTCGGCTACTGGCACCCGCAGATCGCAGGAGTGCAGATGCCCGTGCTCGAGATGGCGGCGCTCGGTGCGGCCCTCGGCTGCGTTCCCCGGGCCGTCGCAGGCGGCGGGTCCGGCGACCGGCTCACGGGCGCCGACATCGCGTTCGCAGCTCTGGTGGGCGGTGTCGTCCTCAGCGGCGCCGGATCGCCGCCGCGGAGCGCATGGGCGCACAACGTCGTCTTCTGGTCGTCGCTCGCGGTCGTCTTCTGGGCGACGCACCGCGCGATGCACCGTCGATGCTTCCGGACGACGTTCGTGTTCGGGATCGGGGTCGCGGCCTTCGCGGAGGCAGTCGTCGCGATCGTCCAGTACATCCAAGGGTCGTCGGGCCGTTTCTCGCGACTCGGCGGCGCGATCGTCTATCCCCAGCCGCAAGGGACGCTCGGGAATCCGAATGCGCTCGCGCCATACCTGGTCGTCGGGCTGCTCCTGCTCGCCGGAGCGGCCCTGGCGGAACCGCCGAGGCGCCGGAACGCGATCTTCGCCGTGGCGACGGTGGTCGGCATCGGCTCCCTCGTCCCGTTCTCCCGGGGCGGCTGGATCTCACTGGCCGCCGGGCTCCTCGTGTGGAGCGGCGCGCAGAGGCGGGCACGCCGGCTCCTCGCGACGATCGCGATCCTGGGATCGCTGCTCGGGGCCGCCCTCGTCTTCGGGGGAGCCTTCGGAGCGCGGCTCTCCTCTCTCGTCTCGCGACATTTCTCCGACCTCTACGGCTTCCGTCTGACACTCGCCGATCGAGCAGCTCATATCGTCGCGCATCATCCGCTGACGGGAACGGGGGTCTTCCGCGAGTTCGGCACATACGCCGGCCGCCCGTCCCTGGCGACGCATCCGCACGACCTCTTGCTCGGAGTCGCCGTCTTCTTCGGCATCCCGGCTGCGCTCGCGTTCCTCGCCCTCCTGGTTCTGGCGGTCCGGGGCGCTCTGCGGGCGGTAACGAGCGGCTCGGCGACGCTCCGGGCCGAAGGCGCGGGCGCGATCGCGGTGCTCGCCGTCTACGTCGTCGACGGTTTTCTGGAGTATCCGTTCTGGAACGACTCGCTGACCGTCCTCGCGGTGGCGGTCCTCGCGTACTCGGTCGCACTCGGCGAATCCTCCAGGGGCGACCCGCGTACCGCGGTTCCAGCCACTGCGGACGAGCCCTCCCGCCGGGAACGCCTGCAATGACCACCACTGTCGTTCGCCAGGCGATGTCGACGATCGAGACGATCAAGGCCGGCGGCCGGCAAACGCGCGCGAGCCTGCTTCCACTGACCCGACGGGGGGCGGTGACGGCTGCAGCGTTGGGGGCCAACGTCGTGGTCGGTACCGCACTTGCAGCCGGTCAGACGAAGCTCGTCATCCTGATCGCGCTGGCACCGCTGTTCGTGGTCGTCTCGGCGCTGATCGTCACTCGACGTGACTGGATCGTCCTGGCCGCCCTCCTCCTGACGATGCTCGGCGGACGCTTGACCGAACGCCTTCCCGGTACCGGCGGTACCGCGATCTATCCGTCCGATGTCTTTCTCGCGCTTGCGATCGCCGGGTACGCGATCGAGCGGTTGACGAGCCCGCGCGCGCTGACGCGCGAGCGTCGACCGGCGTTCATCCTCACGTGGCCGCTGGCGCTCTTCGCGCTCACGCTCATGATCGGCGTCTTCCGCGGGCACGAGCGCTACGGAACGTCGTACCTGAGCCAGCCGACGCGCATGTTCCTGGACGCGGCGATCATCGTCGCGATCAGCAGCATGAAGTCTCCGGCGGCCTACCGTGACGTCGTTCGCGTCTTCTACGCGATGACGGTGGTCCAGGCGCTGATCGGCGCGTACCACATGGCCGCGGGGACATCCCAGACCGCATCGTCCGCTCTCTCGACGGGGGGCACACGCGCACTCGCACTGACGACCGCCATGTTCCTCGCAGGTGCCCTCGTGCTCGCTCTGCTCAACCTCGAGATCGACCCGCGCGGCCGACGCATGGTCCACTTCGCGATCGCGGGGCTCGCCGTGTTCGGGATCGTGATCTCCCTCGGGCGCACCACCTTCGCCGCAGTCGCCGTGGTCGTCCCGGTGCTTCTGATCGGCCTCCGGCGGCTCCGCCGGACGATGCTCGCGTACGCCCCCCTGATCCTCGTCGTCCTGATCGCCGTCGTGGTGGTCGCCCTGCAGCTCGTCCCTTCGCTCGGGACGACGCTCGGCGACCGGCTGACGGGTCATGTGACCAACGATCCTTCGCTCGTGCAGCGAGAGCGGAAGTTCAAGGCGACGCTGCAGGGATTCGGCGCGGAGCCGCTTCTCGGCCTGGGCTTCGGCCGGCCTGTCACCTTCACGGCGATCGACGGCACCGTCGTGACGTTCTCGGGCGACCCGGAGGACAGTTACATCTACGTGCTCGCGGGCGGCGGCATCTTCGCGCTGGCGGCTCTGATCGTGTTGATCCTCGCCTTCTTCGGCGACGCCGTCTACCGCCTGAGACACGCACGAGGCGAGGACCGTGCGCTGATCGTCCTCTCGATGTCGCTCGTCTTCATCTTCCTCGTCAACGCATCGACCTATCCGACCCTCAGCGACCCGAACCTGATGCTCGTGCTCTGGATCGCGATGCTCCTGCCGACGGTGGTCCACGGCGAACGGTCGATGAGTCGCGCGGGCAGGCCCGAGAGGCGGCCGCCGATCGCCGCCGTCGGATAATGCGGCCGCGCATGACGATCGCCGCCGGCGCTTCGCGCAGGCGCGTCCCTACGGCTCTGTCGCGGGGCGGCGCGCCGTGAACGTCCGGACGATCGTGGAGAGCTCGTGCCGTCCGAACGTGAGCATCGCCGCGCCGTATGCGCCCAGTCCGATCGCGACGAGGACGACCAGTTGCACGGCCGGGTCCAGCGGCGTGACTGCAACTCGTGTCGCAAGCAGCGATCCCGCCACGGTCAGCGAGCAGAACGCCGGCATCGCAAGCTCTCCGAGCAGCTCGCGAAGCGGAAGCTCGAGGATTCGAGTCGCGAAGAAGTAGCACGGAATCATGGTCGAGACCGAAGCGGCCACCTCCGCCCATGCGACGCCCTCGACCCCGAATCGCCGTGCCAGCAGGTACAGCGAGCTGAAGAGGACGGCCGAGTGCCAGAGACCGAGCTGGTAGTTGAGCTGGGGTCGACCCGATGCCTGAAACACCGCTGAGGTCACGCCGGCGAAGGTCCGCGACATGCCGAAGATCGCGAGGACCTGAAGGGGAACGACGGCCGGCTTCCACGTCTCTCCGAAGATGGCCACCACGATCGGCTTCGCAGCGATCAAGATCCCGAGCGCGAGCGGAATCGAGAGAAATGCAATTCGTCGCAGGGTCGTCAGGAACACTGCGCGAAACTGATCGAGGTCGTCCTGGAGCTCCGCGTAGACCGCGAACGTGACGCGGCTGATGATGAACGAGACCTGGGTCGCCGGCAGGTTCGAAAGCCGCCATGCGAGGTTGTAGACGCCGACGCTCGACGCGCCGAGCAATCGACCGATCACGGCGTTGTCGGCATTGTCGTTCACGAGCAGCAGGACGTTCGAGGCCGTGATGTGCCGCCCGTAGCGACCGAGCTCGCGCAGCATCGACCAGCTCGCGAGCCTCGGCGACGGCCTGAGCGGTGTCAGCATCCAGTAGACGGCGGCCTGCACCGCGACGTTCGCGACCTGGCCCGCAACCAGGCTCCACACGCCGAGGCCACCGGCGGCGCATGCGATCGAAACCACCGTCTGGGTGAGGATGCCCGCGACGTCGCCTCGCGCCCGCTTGTCGAAGGCGAGGTCGCGCTCGAGCAAGGTCGCTGGCACGGCCATCGCACCGCGCACGACGAGCGTCAGGGCGAGCACCCGGAAGACCGACGTCAAAGCCGGCTGCGAGAAGACCCGCGCGAGCAGGGGAGCGGCCGCGAACGACGCGACGTACAGAACGAGCGACGACAGCGCAGCGAACACCAGCTGCGTCGCAGCCGCGCGCTCCACGTCCGCTCGGCGCTTGATCACGGCCGCCCCGAGTCCCGACTCCTGGAGGTATCCCAGGGCGAGGAGCGGCAGCGACGCGAGCGTCACGAGGCCGAAATCCGCAGGCGTCAGCAGGCGCGCCAGGACGATCATCAGCCCGAACGTCAAGATCTGGGTTCCCCCGTAGCTGAGGGCGTTCCACGCGGAGCTGTGCAGGAGCTTGCGCTCGAGATCGGAGCGAAGGGGCATCAGACCGGCGTTCGGTCGCGCGCGTTGCGGTCGAGCCGAATCACGGCGTTGCGACAGGACCGGGAGGTGTCGACTCGGAAACGGCCGCGGGGCGGCGGGGCCTCGACGGTCGGCGGATCCACGAAGAGCTCCAACCAGCGCTCGACGATGAACGCTCGCCAGAGCTCCGCCGCATGCTGTTCTCCGTCGCGATGGCGCTCGAGCAGCGAGAGCAGCTTCTCGGCGTGGAAGTACGGGCGGGAGGCCGTCTCTTTCGACCGGAAGGTCGACGCGACGGCGTCGCCGAGATCCCCCCGGATCCAGGCCGCCTCGTCGGTCGTGAAACCCTGCTTGCGGGTGCGGTCGAGCACTTCGGCCGGAAGGAGCCCGCGCAGGGCCTCCCGGAGCGTCCATTTCGTGAAGCCTCGACGCAGGTGCTCGGTGGGTGCGAGCGCAAGACCGCACTCGACCACGCGGTAGTCGAGAAATGGATTCCGGGCCTCGAGGCTGACCGACATCGTGTTCCGATCGAGCTGGTGGTTGTACATCGGCAGCGGCTCCACCTCGAGCCCATAGAGGTGGCGTGCGCGCAGGGACTTTCCGGGCAGAGGACGATCGGCGATGCCGGCGTCCTGCCGCAGCCAGCCGGGCGAACGTCGCCTTCGGAGGCGCGCAGGAAGGAGCAGCTTCAGGACTTCCTTCGCCGACCGTCGCTCGGAGACCCCCTGCAGCTTCCGCCGGCAGCGAGCCTCCCGGACGGCCAGACCGACGCGCCCGCGCAGGAGCGTCGAATAGAAAAACCCGGGGTAGAGGAGGTACGCGTAACCCGCAAGAGCCTCGTCGCCGCCCTGTCCGTCGAGCAGGACGGTCACGCCTTCCGAGCGTGCGAGGGCGGACATCTGCCAGTGCCCGTAGACCGCGGCGCTGTGAAACGGCTCGTCCATGTGCCAGAGGAGGTGGTCGAGATCGTCCAGAAGATCATTCTCCCGCGGGGTGAAATCGCGGTTCGGCGCCCCTGTCATCGTCAACACCGGCTCGATGTATCTGCCCTCGTCGAGTTGCGGGTCGTCGCAACGCGACGAGAACGTCATTGCCGGAGCGCGTTCCTCACGGCGTCGAAGCATCGTCGCGATCGCAGTGACCGCCGAGGAATCGAGACCGCCGGAGAGGGTCGTCCCGACCGGGACGTCGCTGCGCAGCCGGAGAGCGACGGCATCGACCAGCCGTTCGCGCAACTCGTCGGTCGCGGATCCGCTCAGCCTCGCCCGCTTCGGCGCGTACCACCGCTCCGGGCGCGGGACCCGGCTCTGCGGCCGGACGGTCATGAAGCTTCCAGCAGGCAGCTGCAGAACGCCTTCGAACAGCGTCTCCTCGGTGTGGTCGGTGATGCCTCCGGAGAGGAAGTCGCCTACCCGCGCATGGTTCGGCACACGCGCCAGCCGGTCGTCGAGCAACAACGCCTTGATCTCGGACGCGAAGCGGAAGCGTCCGTCGACGACGGCGTAGTAGAACGGCTTGACGCCCAGCCGGTCGCGAACGCAGAGGAGCTCCGCTCGAACCCGGTCCCAGACCGCGAAGGCGAACATTCCGTTCAGCCGGCGGAAGGAGTCCCGTCCCCACTGCGCGTATGCAGCGAGCAGAACCTCGGTGTCGCACGTCGTCTCGAACCTGTGACCAAGGGTCTCGAGCTCTCGCGCCAACTCCTTGTAGTTGTAGATCTCACCGTTGAAGGTGATCCAGTAGCGCCCGTTGCCGCTCGCCATCGGCTGGTGGCCCGCCTGCGAGACGTCGAGGATGGACAGGCGCCGATGACCGAGGACGACGGGTGAATCCACGAGAAGTCCCGCGTCGTCCGGTCCGCGATGGGCAAGCAGGTCCGTCATCTGCGCGACGAGGTCCTCGTCGGAGGGTCTCCCGAGCTCGAGATCGAGGCTTCCGGCTATCCCGCACATCTCGACGCCTTCTCGTTGATGGAGGCAGCCACTCTCAGCCGATCGTCTCGATGCCGTCGTAAAGCCACACGTAGGGGTCGAAGTTCACGCCGCGGCGGGAGGGCCCTCCGTAGCTCACCGACTGTGCCAAGCGCGGCCGGAGCGACCGACCGGAGTTCCTCAACGCGACCTCCGTCGCCGCCCGGTAGATCGAAGCGATGTTCTCCCGGCGACCGTACGCGCCGTCCGACGGCGGCCACGGCACGCGCTGGTTCAGGTATTTCCCGTAGAACGCGAACGGGGAGAGAACGGAATCGCCGCCGTGCGTCGTGTATGCGAAGAGGTCGTGGCTGTAGCCCGCGTGCTTCGCGATGTCGGCGACCACCAGCAGCGCGTCGCTTCCGAGCAGCCCGTAACTGATGTCGTTCCGGCCGCGGCCCTCGAAGGTCTCCCCACCGGTGCCGTCGATGATCTCGCCCTCGATCAGCCTCGGCCAGCCGTTGTCGTGGCCGCCGGGAGTCGTATGGCTCCAGTTCCACGAAAGAGCGGACTGAAGCTGACGTCCGCCCACCACGGCGGCCGCCGCGACTGCGAGTGCGCGGCTGAACGACTCGCTGTTGCCGTAGCTCTGCCAGTTGGACGTCTCACCGTCGAACGTCTGCGGAGGGATCCCGGGCGAGTCGACCTGTTGATCGGCTCTCCGTTCGCCGATCGGGATGAACAGTTGCGCCCAGCGCGCGAACTCACTGCGCTCTCCAGCCGTGAAGGTGTTCTTGACGAGGTCGTAGGCGAGAAAACCCTTGAGCATGAACCCGCCGGGCTCTGCGATGTCGTGCCCGACCGTCGGGTTCGGAGGGTTGTAGGTGCCGGCCCAGGCCAGAAGGAACTCCTTCGCCTTCGACGCGTACGAGCGGTTGCCGGAGACCGCATACGCGCGGGCGAGGTTCAGCGCGTCCACCCCGTCGCGAAGCCCCCGGGCATAGAGGAGGCAGGCCCATCCACTCGGGGTTCCCGTACACCGATTGCTCGCGTCCCGACCCGTGTCACGGTAGGTCATCCCGACCGAAGGGGCCGGATTCGGCGAGTCGCGAAGCGCGGCGTCGGCCGCGGCCTTCGTCTGCGCCCAGGCGATCCTCGCGACCGGACGGGCGGCGATCGCCCGACGCATCTGCCGCACCTCGTCGTCGGTGAGGTAATACCTGCCGAGCTGTGGGCGAAATCTGGCGGCCGCGATCGGCGCCGAGCCGGCGGCGACTCTCGAAGTCGGCAAATCCGCCCCCGACGACCGGCTCGTGAGAGCTGCCCCGGCCGTCCCGGCGCCGACCAGCAGGCAGAGAGCGACCAGCCTGCGAGGCGACCGCATCAGCCGATGACCCCGCTCCGCTTCCACCGGCGGAGCGTAGCGTCCTGCAATCGCCCCGGCACTGGACGAACCGCCAGGTCCGGGATCCCGTCAATGGACAGGACTTTGGTGTCGCCGCCGCCCGCCGATCGGACGGTGCCGGGCGGCGGAGGCTGGAATATCACGGTCGTAGTGCGTCACGCCGAGCAATCGCCCGGGTATCGAAGGAGGCCCTTTGGACACTGCCTATCACGACTCCGCCGTTGACGACGTCGAGCGCCGCCGGCGGCTCTACGACGGTCAGATCTTCGTCTTCGGTCCGCGCCCGAGCACGCTCGCGCTCGTCGAGCATGCGCGTCACATGATCGAAGAGGCATTCGACGGCATCGATCCGCAGCAAGCCCAGTACGAGATGTGCGTCGAGCGCTACGTCGAGATCTGCGCGCCGCTCAAGCCGGCGTTCATCCACAACGACACGACGAAAGACCTCGTTCGCGACGTCCTTTCCGACCTCGGGTGCGATCTCGAACGGACCTACCAGGACGTTCCGAGACTCCGCATGGTGACAAGCCATGGTTACCTGACCTCGGGCGTGGGCTATGCACATCACCCACACCGTGACACGTGGTACGCGGCACCCATGTGCCAGCTCAACTGGTGGCTCCCGATCTACGACATCGAGTCCGAGAGCTCGATGGCATTCCACCCGCGCTACTGGACCGGGAGTGTCAAGAACGGATCGAACGAGTTCAACTACTACGAGTGGAACTCGACCGGCAGGAAGGATGCCGCGAAGCACATTGCATCGGACACACGCAAGCAGCCGAAGCCCGAAGAGGAGATGGAGCTGGACCCGCAGATCCGGTTCGTGCCGCCCGCCGGCGGGATCGTCCTCTTCTCCGCGGCCCAGATGCACTCGACGGTGCCGAACACCTCCGGTCGAGCCCGCTACAGCATCGACTTCCGAACGGTTCATCTCGACGACGTCGAGTCGTTCAACGGCGCGCCGAACGTCGATTCCGCGCCTCGGGGGACGTCGCTACGGGATTTCAAGCGGGCAAGCGACCACGCCGACATGTCCGAGGAAGTCGTCGCACCGTACGACGACCGAGACGCCCACGTCGGCGAGCTCGTCTACCGCCCCGAAGCCTGAAGCGTTTGCC
>JBOGZX010000131.1:0-5058 GCA_050697615.1 Gaiellaceae bacterium | reverse complement strand
ATCGAGCTCAGGTCAATGTCGGAAAGGCCGCACTGGATGAGTAGTTCCACGATCTCGTGGAACTACTCATCTAGACGCAGTCTTTGAGACCCTGCGCCTCGGGCAGGGACTCGAGCTTCTTCAGCGTGTTGTTCTCGATCTGCCGGATGCGCTCGCGCGTGACGCCGAACGCCTTGCCGACTTCTTCGAGCGTGCACGGCTGACCGCCGGTGAGGCCAAAGCGAAGCTCGATCACCTGTCGCTCGCGCTCGGGTAGGGCGTTGAGCGCGTTCTCGATGTCGGAGCGGCGAAGCGTCAGCGACGCAGCCTCGTCAGGCGTTTCGGTGTTCTCGTCCTCGACGAAGTCGCCGAGCTCCGAGTCTTCTTCTTCGCCGATCGGCTTCTCGAGCGACACAGGGTGCTGCGCCATGCGCAGGATCTCGCGCACCTCCTCCGGCGTCATCTCGAGCTCCTCCGCGATCTCCTCCGCGTTCGGCTCGCGGCCGAGGCGCTGCACGAGCTGGCGCTCGATGTGCACGACCTTGTTGAGCTTCTCGACCATGTGCACCGGGATGCGGATCGTGCGGGCCTTGTCGGCGATCGCGCGCGTCACCGCCTGGCGGATCCACCAGGTCGCGTACGTCGAGAACTTGTAGCCCTTGCGGTAGTCGAACTTCTCGACCGCGCGGATCAGGCCCAGCGACCCCTCCTGGATCAGGTCGAGGAAGCTGAGGCCGCGGCCGAGGTAGCCCTTCGCGATCGACACGACGAGGCGCAGGTTCGCCTCCGTCATCTGCGTCTTTGCGCTCATGTCGCCCCGCTCGATCCGCTTTGCCAGGTAGACCTCCTGGTCGGCGGTGAGCAGCGGCACCTTGCCGATCTCGCGCAGGTAGAGCCGCAGCGAGTCGAGCGACGGCTCGACGGTCAGGTCGAGCTTCGGCGTCTTCACCTCTTCCTCGACGAGCGGCTGCTCGTGCGGCAGGCGCTTGTGCTCCTCGCCCTCGACGAGCTCGACGCCGTGGTCGATCAGGTATGTCGTGAAATCCTCGACCTGCTCCTTCGTGAGCTCGACTTCCTCGATCCCCTTGACGATGTCGTCATAGGTGAGGAAACCCTTCTCGTGTCCCGTGGCGACGAGCTTCTGGAGCTCTTCTACCTCGGGTAGAGCAATGTCGACAGTGAGCACCTGGACACGACCTCCGGCTACGACGTTCGTTGACGGGGGAACAACGACCAACGCATGGAGCCGGACGCCTCTTCTCTTCCCGGCTCACCCTCAGACGCGCTGACAATACATCACGATTCGCGCACGCGGAGCGGAAATTTCGACGGCCTGCGAGTCGCCCGGGGAGTAGATTGGCGGTCGTGGTTCCTCTTGCGGTCCCGGTAGCCCGGGTCGTGCGGCCGCCCGCGGCGTACGTCGTCGTCGGCGCCCGGCACGTCCCGCTCGCGGTGTCGAGCTGGTGCTGGCGCAGGCGCTGCGGCGCGCCGATCGCCGCCTCCGGGCGTGCGGTCGTCCTGCGCAGGAAGGGGACGGTGCGCGTGCGGCTGGGATTCGCGGCCGCAACCGCACAGGTGGCGGTGGCCGGGCTCCGCGTCAGGGTGAGCCGCTCCGGGTCGGTGCTGTCGTGGCGCGCGACCCGACCGGGCGGGATGACGATCCACGTGACCTCGCGGCGCGGCTGGGTCGTCTACGTCGGGCGCCTCGTCCTCCGCTGACCGCCCGACAACGTGAAGACGGCGCCGCCGCCGACGCCGTCTCCGCTTGATCGTTGTCCGCCCCACGTCTCAGAGCCTCGCCGCATCGGGCTCCGTGGCAGGTGGCGCTCCGTACTCTGACCGATCGGCTCGGGTTGATCCATCACCCGTTTCGTAGTTGACCGCGTCGCTTGACTACCCTCCCGCCGTGGCGAACCGCTTCACGACACGTCTTGCGAACGGCGCCGCGATCGTGGCCGACGGCGGCATGGGATCGCTGATCACCGCTGCGGTGCCGCGTCTGCGGACGCCGGAGGAGGCGAACCTGCGCGCACCCGAGGCGGTCGTGTCGCTGCACGTGAGCTTCATCAACGCAGGCGCCGACCTGATCGAGACGAACTCGTTCGGCGCCAACCGACGCAAGCTCGCCCACCACTTCCTGGAGGACGAGTTCGAGCGGATCAACTCGGCCGCGGTGAAGCTGGCACGCGAGGCGCGCGAGGTCTCGGGCCGCGACGTCTTCATCGCGGGCTCGATCGGTCCGCTCGGCGAGCCGGCGACGAGCCGCGTGCGCCGCGACCTCTTCGCCGAGCAGGCGGGCGTGCTGGAGGGACGCGGCGCCGACCTGTTCATGATCGAGACGTTCTTCGACCTGGAGGAGCTCGTCGACGCGATCGAGGCGGTTCGCAACGTGTCGAGCCTGCCGGTCGTCGCGCTGATGACGTTCGACGACGGCGCCGAGACGCTCGCGGGCGTCAACGCGCGCGAGGCCGCGGAGCGGCTGCGGGCGCTCGACCTGGCGGCGATCGGCGCGAATCACGGCAGCGGCCTCCTCACCGCGCTCGAGGCGCTCGAGCAGATGAGCGGTGACGGGTTGCCGCTCGCCGCGCTGCCGAACATCGGGCTCGCCAGTCTCTCCGGCGGACGCGTGATCTACCCGCATGCGGCGCCGGAGTACTTTGCGGAGTTCGCCGCGCACGCGATGACGCTCGGCGCGCGGGTGATCGGAGGCTGCTGCGGAACCACGCCCACCGAGATCGCCGCGATCCGCGCGGCGGTCGAGGAGCACCGCGTGCCGCGCGCTCCGCTCGAGTTCACGCGGCGCGAGCTGGTGGAGGCGCTCGGCGAGGAGCAGCGCGAGACCGCGCTCGCCCGCGCGTTCCGCGAGGGCGAGTTCGTCGTCTCGGTCCAGCTCGATCCGCCGCTCGGCGGCTCGGCCCGCGGGTTGCTCGAGGTGGCGCACGAGCTGCGCGAGGGCGGCATCCGGTTCGTCGACGTGAACGACAATGCGACCGCCCGCGCCGGCATGAGCTCGCTGATGGTGTCGGCTCGGATCGCGCGCGAGTCCGGGCTCGAGACGATGCCGCATCTGACGACGCGCGACTGGACGGTTCTGGGCCTCGAATCGATGCTGCTCGGCGCACATGCGGAAGGCGTGCGCAACGTGCTCGCGATCACGGGCGACCCGCCGGAGGTGGGCGACTATCCGGGCTCGCGCGGCGTCTACGAGATCGACGCGATCGGGTTGACGCAACTGATGGGCCGGCTGAACCGCGGCGAGGACTACAACGGCCGTCCGATCGACGCCCCGACGTCGTTCTTCGCCGGCGTCGCCGTCAATCCGACGGCCGACGACCTCGAGGAGGAGGCCGACCGGTTCCGCCGCAAGGTCGAGGCGGGCGCCCGGTTCGCGATGACGCAGATCGTGTTCGACCTCGACGTGCTCGATCGCTTCGCCGAGGTGCTCGGGGGATCGTGGCCGGTGCCGGTGCTCGCGGGCATCTTCCCGCTGACGAGCCACCGGCTCGCCCTGCGGCTGCACAACGAGGTGCCGGGGATCGTCGTGCCGCAGGAGCTGCAGGACGCGCTCGGCGAGGCGGGTGCGGGAGCAGCCGCGCTGGGACTGGCCCACGCGAAGGAGCTCGTCGCCGCCGCGCGCGGGCGGTGCGCGGGCGTCTACATCGTCGCGCCGTACAAGCTCCCGGCGCGCGTGCTCGAGCTCCTCTGAGCCCGGATCAGCAGGAGCCCGTCGAGACGGGGCCCTTGGCGCGGGCGAGGTCGGCGCGCACGGTCCTCGCGGGCACGCCGTAGCCGGCCTTCGCGCCGATGCGGGCGGCGAAGATCGTCGACTCCACCTCGCCCCGCTGGTTGACGGCGGGTCCGCCGGAGTTGCCGTGCCGCACGAGCCCGCTCAACGCGGTCACCTCGCGCAGCGAGCCCTGCACGAGCACGTCGCTCGTGTTGCCGACGCGGCCGGCTCTCGCGTCGAAGGGCCCGTTCTCGGGGAAGCCGAGCAGCGCGACGGGATCGCCCACATGCGGGTCGGCGAGTGGCAGCGCGTGCGCGTCGAGGCCGGGCACCCGGAGCACGGCGATGTCCTGCTTGCGGTCGACCACGAGTGCCGACGCATCGTGACCGCCGACGCGGATGTCGTACGCGCCGGCAACGACGTGCGCTGCGGTGACGACGACGTGAGGCCGCGCGACCCAGCCGGAGCCCTCGATGCCGAGTCCGCAGGCGACCGCGGTGATGCGGACGACGCTCGGGCGTGCGTCGTGGACGGCGGCCGACGACAGCACGCGCGTGTCCGGCGGCGTCGACGGCGGCGCGGGGCCGGCGATCGACGGGAACGGATCGACGCGCGACAGCGCACGCAGGACAGTGTCCGGCGGCGCGATCCGGTTCAACCGCTGCAGCACGACCGAGCGCTGCATTTCCTCGCGAAGCCTTGTCTGTCCGGGCAACTGCAGCAGCACGGCGCCGAGCACCCACACGAGACCGAACCCGAGCGCAGCGCCGGCGATCAGGCCGCCGACCGAGTCGAGCGCGCGCAGCGGGGGGATCACCGAGAGCCCCCCGCGCGCGAACGAGCCCGCGAGCGCGGCGATCGAGCGGAGCAGGGTCGCGCCGATCAGGGCGCCGGCGAGCGCGACGATCGGCGTGTACGGCGACAGCGATCCGCCGTGCAGGAAGTGCGGCGCGGCGCGCGCGCCGATCACCGCGCCGGCGGCGAGGCCGGCGAACGAGAGTGCAGTCGCGATCAGCCCGCGCCTGAGCCCCGCAAGCGCGGCGATCGCGGCGATCGCGAGCGCGATCCAGTCGACGCGCGTCACTCCGGTTACGGTTGGCCGGGCGGCGTCCGATCCCTGCCGCCGCTACACTGCGCCGCGTTTGGGGGCGTAGTTCAGCTGGTTAGAACGCCGGCCTGTCACGCCGGAGGTCGCGGGTTCGAGTCCCGTCGCTCCCGTCTCTCTTTGCAGGTATTTCGTGCGGAACCCGCGACGAGCGCGGTTTCGCATCCCGCGCTGATCCCGCGCGAGCTACGACGCGGTCGCTTTTAGGTGCCTGTCCAGCGCCGCTGCTGCCTCTCGCGTCGATCCT
>JBOGZX010000130.1:0-1987 GCA_050697615.1 Gaiellaceae bacterium | reverse complement strand
CAGTCCAGCAGCGCGGCGCGGCCCCCGCCGGTGAGTCGGTAGACCCGCCGCTGCCGTCCGCCGCGCCCGGCCTCCTCGCTCTCGACGAGTCCGTCCTCCTCGAGCCGGCGCAAGCTCGGGGTAGATCTGCGAGTAGCGCTATATCGGGAAAATTTGGACCAGCTCGGCGAACCGGTCGGCGCCGACGTTGCCGCCGGAGACGATCACGCCCACGCGCCTCCCGCCGCCGACGAGGCCCTGACGGACAGCCGCGATTCCGACGGCGCCGCTCGGCTCGATCACGAGCTTCAGGCGCTCGAAGGCGAAGCGCATCGCCTCGACGACCTGCCCGTCGGTGACGGTGACGATCTCGTCGACGAGCCGCGTCGCCACCTCCCACGAAAGATGTCCGGGCGCGGTCGTCTGCAGCCCGTCGGCGATCGTGCGCGGGACATCGATGGTGACCCGCTCGCCGGCCGCGAACGAGCGCCTCCAGTCGTCGCCCGCCTCCGGCTCGACGCCGACGACGCGTGCGACGCCGAGCTCCCGGGCGATCGTCGCGGAGCCGCTGAGCAGGCCGCCGCCGCCGACCGGAACGACCAGCGTGTCGAACGGGCCTGCGTCCTCGATCAGCTCGAGTGCGGCCGTCCCCTGCCCGGCCATGATCAGCGGATCGTCGTAGGGCGGGACGAGCTCGAGCCCACGCTCCGCCGCGAGCGTCCGTGCTAGGTCCTCGCGGTCCTGCGCGTACCGGTCGTAGGTCACGACCTCCGCGCCGTAGCCGCGAGTCGCCTCGAGCTTGGAGCGCGGAGCGTCCTCGGGCATCAGGATCGTCGCGCGCGAGCCGAGCAGCCGCGACGCCAGCGCCACCGCCTGTGCGTGGTTTCCCGACGAGAACGCGAGCACGGGCGTCCCCTTCGGCAGCGACGCGATCTTGTTGTAGGCGCCGCGGAACTTGAACGCGCCCGCCCGCTGGAGGCACTCCGGCTTCAGCACGACCTCGTCGCCGAGCGTGCGCGAGGTGATCGGCGGTGTCCGGTGCGCGACCCCGTCGAGCACGCGCGCGGCCGCGCGGACGTCATCGGGGCCGATCATCGGACGGTGTTCCGGAGCGTGCCGATCCCTTCGATCTCGAGCTCCACCACGTCGCCGCGCTGCAGCCAGCGGCCGTCGCCGTGCTCGAGGATGCAGCCGCTGCCGACGGTCCCGGAGCCGATCACGTCGCCCGGCCGCAACGTCGTGTTGCGCGCGGCCTGGGCGAGCAGCGCATCCCAGCCGTGGTACATGTCACGCAAGTTGCCGCGCGAGCGCTCCTCGCCGTTCACCCGTGCGACCATCGCCCCTTCGCGGCCGTCGAGCTCGTCGGGGGTGACGACGAACGGGCCGAGCGAGGTGGCGAAGTCCTTGCCCTTTGCGGGGCCGAGCCCCACGCGCATCTCGGCACGTTGCAGGTCGCGCGCCGACCAGTCGTTCAACACCGTGAAGCCGCCGATCGCCCCGCCGGCGCCGATCACGGCGGCGCACTCGAGCTCGTAGTCCAGCTCGGCCGTGCCGTCCGGATAGGGAACGTCCTCCTCCGGGCCGTAGATCGCGGCCGCGTTCGAGAAGTAGAAGACGGGGATCTCGTACCACTCCTTCGGCACCTCAGCGCCGCGCTGCCGGCGCGCGTTCACCACGTGCTCCTCGAAGCTCATGAAGTCCCGCACGGACGGCGGATGCAGCACGGGAGGCCGCAGGTCGACGTCGGCGAGTGCGTACTCCGCATGCTCGCGCGCCTCGCCGCCGCCGGTGAAGAGCGACTGCAGCGTCTGGGCTGCCAGCTGGACCACCCGGTCTCCCTCGACGCGCCCGGGCCAACCGCGCTCGAGCGCCAGCTCGCGCGGGGTGAACATGCAGAGCTTCACGTCCCGCGACCCTACCCTGCTTGTAACAGTCTGTTACTTACCCAGTGCTTGTAACAGTCTGCTACTTACGCTGACCCGGCTCGGCTCACGGCTCGGTGTGGACG
>JBOGZX010000129.1:0-12489 GCA_050697615.1 Gaiellaceae bacterium | reverse complement strand
GCCTCAGGGTGGAAAGTAGCTTCCGAGAACAATGGTCTCACTGCCGAAGAAATCGAACGTATGAGTCCGGCCTTTTCGGCGCTCGACCAAACTTAATAGTTCACTCGTTTCGACTCGGTCCACGTTGACCACCTGATGGGGTCAACCACACGTGGAGCGGGTGACGGGGATCGAACCCGCATATCCAGCTTGGAAGGCTGGAGCTCTACCATTGAGCTACACCCGCGACGTCGTCGAGTTGCAGCCGTCTAGGTTAGCCGTGTGGCGCCGACGGAGATCCTGCTGTTGGCGCACTCGCACTCGCCGTATGCATGGCAGGTGGACGTCGACACCACGGTCGTCATCCCGGTGCTCTCGCTGCTCTACCTCTTCGCGGTCGGGCACGTGGGCGCGCCGCGCTGGCGAATGGCGTGCTACGCGGGGTCGATGGCGCTGCTCGCCGTCGCATTCTGGACGCCGCTGCACCACCTCGGGCTGCACTACCTGCTGACCGCCCACCTGCTGCAGAACGTGATCCTGGCCGAATGGGCGCCGCTGCTCGCGGTGCTGGGACTCTCGAGCGACATGGCCGCCGCAGCGTCTCGCGTGCGCCTCTGGCGGTTCGTGACCCACCCCGCGTTCGCGCTGCCGGTCTGGCTCGCCGACTACTACTTCTGGCACCTGCCCCCGGTGTACGACGCGGCGCTCCACCATCAGGCGTGGCTGATCCACGTCGAGCACGCCTGCTACTTCGCGACCGGCATCCTCGTGTGGTGGCCGGCGGTGCAGGACGCGCCGCGCAGGCTCGCCTCGGGCGCGCGCGCCGGCTACGCGTTCGCCGCGTTCGTGCTGGCCTCGCCGCTCGGCCTGATGCTGGTGCTGTTGCCGAAGCCCGCCTACAGCTTCTACGTCCACGCCCGGCCGCGCATCTGGGGGCTGAGCCCACTGGCCGACCAGGAGATTGCGGGCGTGTCGATGGCGACCGAGCAGGCGCTCGTGCTGTTCGCCGTCTTCCTCTACTGGTTCCGCCGGTTCCTCGCCGAGGAAGGGGCTATTTGAGGCAGCCGGTGATGCGCGCGACGTCCGCGTCGGACGGATGCGCGTGCCAGAGCATCACCGCGTTCTGCTGCTGGCGCAGAACGTCGTCGATCCCGACGTTGCGCGCGCGGAACCGGTGGTACGCGTCGTTGATGTTGTTCGCGTCCGCCTGGGTCTGGCCGAAGACGACCGTGACGAAGTTCGCGCCGAGGTGCGCCTTCAGAGCGCCGCCGGTCGCCGTCGTCGCGACGAAGTCGAGCGCGGGGCCGACGCGGACGTGGCCGGCGACCAGGCACCGCTTCGTCTTCTGCAGCGTGTAGTGCTTGCTCGACCCGCTGCCGCACGACGAAACGAGGGCCGTTACGAGGATGAGGGCCGCGACCAGCTTCACGGCGCGTCAGTGTACGGGGAACCTCGGCGCCCCTCGACTCGCCCGTTTAAGGTGGCTCCGTGGCCCGAGACGACGAGAGGCTCGAGCGCTACGCACGACTGGCCGTTCGCGTCGGGCTGAACCTTCAGCCGGGGCAGACGCTCGCCGTGAGCGCGCTCGTCGAGCACGCGCCGCTGGCCCGCGCGATCGCCCGCCAGGCCTACGACGCCGGAGCGGGCTACGTCGACGTCCTCTACGCCGACCAGCACGTTCGCCGGGCGCACATCGCGTCCGCCCCGGACGATCGGCTCGGATGCTCGCCCGAATGGCTCGTCGAGCGGCTGCGGAGGCTCGGGGAAGACGGAGGGGCACTGTGCTCGATCACCGGGAACCCGGAGCCGGAGCTCTTCTCCGACCTCGACGGCGCCCGGGTCGCGGCCTCGCGGATGCGCGAGCTCGCCGAACAGTCGCTGAGGCTGACAGACGGTCTCTGCAACTGGACGATCGTCGCCTACCCGAACGAGGGCTGGGCGGAGACCGTCTTCGGGCGCCCCGACCTCGAACGGCTCTGGCAGGCGGTCGGCACCGCCGTGCGTCTGGACGAGCCCGACCCGGTGGCCGCGTGGCAGGCGCACATCGGCCGGCTACAGGATCGCGCCGCCGGCCTGAACGAACGCCGCTTCGACCATCTCCGCTACCGCGGCCCGGGCACCGACCTCACGATCGGCCTCCACCCGGAGTCGGTGTGGCAGACGGCGCTCGACACCTCGAACGGGATCGCGCACGTCGCCAACATGCCGACGGAAGAGGTCTTCACCACGCCGGACGCACGCCGGACGGAAGGAACGGTCCGCTCGACGCTGCCGCTGCAAGTCGAGGGGAACATCGTGCGCGACCTCGAGATCCGCTTCGAGGCCGGCCGTGCGGTCGAGGTCCGGGCCGGCTCCGGCGAGGAGGTGATGCGGGCACACGTCGCCACCGACGACGGTGCCGCCAGGCTCGGCGAGGTCGCCCTCGTCGACCGGTACTCGCGCGTCCGCGAGACCGGGCTCGTGTTCTACGACACGCTGTTCGACGAGAATGCGTCCTCGCACATCGCGCTCGGCACGTCGATCCTGCAGGCCGTCCCGTGGGCGCCGGAGCTTTCGCCCGACGAGCGCTTCGAGCGCGGCGTCAACCACTCGTCGATCCATACCGACTTCATGATCGGGTCGGACGAGGTCGAGATCGACGGCGTTTTCGAAGCCGGTGAGCCGGTGCCGCTACTGCGCGGCGGCGAATGGGTCCTCGCCGATGTGTAGTCGGGACGGTCGGATTCGAACCGACGGCTTCCGCCTCCCAAAGGCGGCGCTCTGACCAGGCTGAGCTACGTCCCGTCGAGGCCAGTGTAGGGCTCGAGCTCCGGTGCGTCCGGGTCGATCGCCGACAGCTGCTCGTCGGCCGCCGCCCATCCCCGGGCGATCAGAAGCCGCTTCTCGTCGTCCGACCAGTGCGGCTGCGTCCGGAAGCCCGGGTCGAGGCCGGCGCCCTCAACCGACCCGCGCACCGTGATGCGCGGCACGAAACGGTCGTGCCGGAACGGAAATTGCGTCGCCAGGAAACGCTCGGACACCGTCTCCCTCAGAGCCGGATCGTCGAGGAGCTCGAGCACGTCGTGCCGGAGCGACCTGAGCTCGCCCAGCGTGCGGTCGCGGAGGGCCGCAATCCGGTCCTCCTCGAGCGTGTTGCGCAGGACGGAGACCCGCGCGAGCCGCACGATCATGTCGGCGAGGTGCGCAGGCTCGCCGCGCGCAGCCCGGGCCTCGGCGTCGTCGAGCTCGGACAGGAACGCCCTGACCGGCGCGATCCGCCCGAGCCGCGAGAGCCGGCGCCTCAACGGCTGCAATGCGCCCACGCCGAGCCGCGGGTACTGCGGGAGATACCGGAAGGCGACGATCAGCTCCACCGCGGCATGCTCGTAGGCGTGCGCGAGCGGGTAGTTACGGACCCACGCGCCGTCGGTGGCGATCCTGTCGCCGACGCGCAGCGGCAGCACGAGCGCCGAGACCGCGGCAGAGGCGAGCACGGCCCGCGCGAGCACCTCGGGCGGGGTCTGCCAGGACGAGTAGGCGAGCTCGAACCCGTCCCCTTCGGTGACATCGTCGTCGGTCACGTCCGTCGCGATCACGACGAGCTCGACCGGCGCCGCGGCAAGCTCGGCCACGACGCCGTCGAGCCCGCCGAACCACTCGTCGAGCGTCTGCGGCAGCGCGTAGTCGTGCAGCCCCAGGAACGGCAGCCGCCAGAGGCGGTTCGGCCGGAACGTCTGCTCCGGCTGCAGGCTCATCAGGAGCCCCTCCAGCTCCGGCAGGCGGTCGAGCGCGGCCATGGCGCCCGAGAGGGCGCCGGAGGACGTGCCGAAGATCGCGGCGATCCGCGGCCAGAGCGCGCTCGTACGCAGCCGCTGCAGGAAGCCGAGCTCCATCATCACGCCGTTCACGCCGCCGCCCGAGAGGACGACCCCCACGTCCCGCCGCTCTTCCATGGACAGAGGGTAGGTTCGCCGGCCATGGGACGCGAGAGTTGAGCGAGGCGGCGTTTCCCGTCGCGGCGGCGCACGTGCGCCGGCCGGGGCTCGGCTATGCGATGGCTGCGACCGCCGCGATGCTCTGGGGCGCGAACGGCGCCGTCTCGAAGACGATCCTCTCCACCGGGCTCTCGTCCGAGCGGCTCACCGAGGTTCGCTCGATCGGAGCCGCGGCCGGGCTCGTCGCGATCCTCGCCCTCACGGCGCCGTCGCGCCTGCGCCCCGCACGTCGCGAGCTGCCCTACCTGGCGCTCTTCGGCGTCGGCGGGCTCGCGTTCGTGCAGTGGTTCTACTTCCTCGCGATCCACCGTCTGGCGATCGGCGTCGCGCTGCTGCTGGAGTACCTGGCGCCGCTGCTCGTGGCGCTGTGGGCACGCCTCGTCTACCGCGATCCCGTGCGCGGCCGGATCTGGCTGGCGCTCGCTCTGGCGCTCGTCGGCCTCAGCCTGATCGTGGATCTGTTCGGCGGAGCCGGGTCGCTCTCGGGCACGGGCATCCTCTTCGGCCTGGCGGCGGCAGTCGCGTACACGCTCTACGTGCTGCTGGCCGAGCATGCCGTCGGCGACCGCGACCCGGTCTCGCTGCTCGCGTGGGGCTTCGGCTTCTCGTCGCTCTTCTGGGCGGTGCTGGCGCCCCTGTGGAGCTTTCCCGGGCACATGCTGACCCGAACCACGTCACTGCACGGGCACCTGCACACGGTGCACCTGCCCGTGTGGCTGCTCGCCGCCTGGATGATCCTCCTCGGCACGATCGCGCCGTTCTTCCTGCTCGTGAGCGCACTCAGGCACCTCAGCGCCACCCGCGTGGGGATCGTGGCGATGCTCGAGCCGGTCGCCGGAGCGCTCGTCGCGTGGGCGTGGCTCGACGAGTCGCTCTCGGGCGTGCAGCTCGCGGGCGCCGCGGTCGTGCTGGCGGGGATCGTCCTGGCGCAGACGTCCAGATAAAAGGCAGGAAAGAGCGAGGTTCGCGTCGAAAATCACCCATTTGGGGGTGGATTCTGCGCCGGCGCACCGGCAGCCTGCGCTCGATGCTCAAACGCCTGCTCGTGGCGGTGGCGGTTCTCGCGCTGCTCGCCCCCGCCGTCGCCAGAGCCGGACTGACTCGCCAGGAGTCCGCACTGCTCGACCAGATGAACCGCGTGCGTGCACAGCACGGCCTTCGCCCCCTGCACTACGACGCCCGGCTCGAGCGCGCCGCGCGCTCGCACACCCACCGGATGCTGGCGCAGGACGTCTTCACCCACGGCGCGTTCGGAAGCCGCCTCGCCTCCTTCGGCGTCACGGCCTCGGTGAGCGGCGAGAACCTCGCGTGGGGTCTCGGATCCTGGGCGACCGCCCGCGGCGTCGTCGCCGCCTGGCTCGCCAGCCCCGAGCATCGAGCGAACCTGCTGCGGCCCTCGTTCAGCCGCGTCGGCGTCGGCGACCTCGCAGGCCCGTTCCAGGGCTACCGCGGCGCCCACGTCGTCACCGCCGACTTCGTCGGCTGAAACCGGCTGAGCTACTCGCGCTCGAGCGCCTCGCGGAGCTCGCTCAGCTTCTCCCTGCGCAGCGCGTCCCGCTCGCCCTTCGCGACCCGATCGAGCAGCTCGCGCACGAGCGGCGCCAGCTCGACCGGATTGAACGGCTTCGTCACGTAGTCGACCCCTCCCAGGTCGATCCCGCGCGCACGGTCGCGCAGCTCGGCGCGCGCGGTCAGGAAGATGATCGGGATCGCCTCCGTCCGCTCGTCGTCGAGCAGCTCCTCCGCCACTCGCCAGCCGTCGAGCCCCGGCATCATCACGTCGAGGAGGACGACGTCCGGCATCTCCTCCCGCGCCTTCTCCAGCCCGCTCGGGCCGTCGGCCGCCTCGAGCACCGTCATCCCCTCCGCCTCGAGGTTCACGCGGCAGAGGAGCCGGATCGGGGCCTCGTCGTCGATCACCAGCACGTTGGTCGCCATGCCCCGCGTTATGCCTCCTCGGACGGAAACGTCACACCTGCCGCGCCAGCGGCAGCTCGAAAGCGAACCTCGACCCCGGGCCTTCGTGAGGGTCGACCCACATCCTGCCGCCCATCCCGCGGACGAGCCCGTGCGCGATGAACAGGCCGAGTCCCGTCCCCCGGCCCGGCGCGTCTCCCGCCCGGTAGAACTTCGAGAAGATCCGCTCTCGCTCGGACGGCGCCACGCCGATGCCCTCGTCCGTCACCGCCAGCTCGACGGCGTCCTCGAGCAGCCGCGCCGACACCGTCACGGTACCGCCCTCGGGCGAGTATTTGACGGCGTTCGAGACGAGCTGGTCGAGCACCTGGCGTAGCTTGTCGGCGTCGGCCTGCGCTGCGAGCGGCGCGACCGCGACTTCTGCCACGAACCGGTGGCCCGCCCCGTTCGCCGTCGCCTCCGCGCCCTCCACCACCGCGTCGACGACGCTCGCGACGTCCGTTGGGGCGAGCGAGACGGCGAGGTCGCCGCTGTCGATCCGGGCAGCGTTGAGCAGTGCATCCACGATCGCGGTGAGCCGCTCCGACTCGCGTGCGATGAACTCCAGGAACGTGCGGCGCTCCGGCTCGCCGAACGAGACGTCCTTCCGCAGCAGCGTCTGCGCGAAGCCGTAGATCGAGGTGAGCGGCGCGCGCAGCTCGACCGACACGGTCGAGACGAAGTCCGACTTCATCGTCTCGACGGCGTGCTCGGCGGAGATGTCGCGGAACGCGAAGATGCGACCGGCCACCGCGCCTGTCGGGTCGCGCATCACCGCCTCCGACAGCGAAAGCCACACCTCTTCCTCGCCGCGCGGGATCGCGACGAGCCGGTTCGTTCCGCCCGTGTCGGACTCGAGCCCGCGCTGCAGCACCTGCGCCGGCGAGCGGCCGACCGCCTCCGATGCGGGAACGCCGGTGATCTCCTCGGCGGCGCGGTTCCAGAGCACGACCCGCCCGTCGCGGTCGACGGCGACGATCCCGTCGGCGATGTTGGCCAGGATCGCCACGCTCTGCTCGCGCTCGACCGCGACGCGCTGGTACAGCTCGGCATTCCACAGCGCCACCGAGGCGCTCGCGGCCAGTGCGACGAGCGCCTGAACCTCCTCCTCGCGCCAGCTGCGGGGCTCGCGGGCATACACCGACAGGACGCCGTGCAGCGCGCCCTCGCGCGCCGCCAGTGGCACGCCGAGGTGGGCGCGGTATCCGGCGGCGAGCATCGGGTCGGGCTCGGTCGGCGCTCCGCCGGAGCCGATGTCGTCGCGGGCAACGGGTGCGCGCGACTGCATGATGTCGCCCCAGGCCCAACCGGTGGACGGAGTGCGGGCACCGAGTGCGTCCTCGGCTCCGTCGCCCGTGGCCGCGGTGACGACGAGCTCCTCGTCCACGACCGCGGCGAGCGCGGCCGCGTCGGCGCGCAGCAGCGACGCTGCCTCCTCGACCACCGCCTCGAGCACCACCACCGGGTCGAGCTCGGTCGCAAGCAGGCTGCCGGTCCGGGCGAGATCCTGCGACAGCGCGCGCGCGGTTCGCTCCGACTCGAAGAGACGGCTGCGGTCGAGCGCGCCGCGGGCCGCGCCGGCGACCTGCTGCGCAAGCTCGAGGTCGTCCTGGACGAACGTGCGCTCGTCCTCGAAGAACACGAGCACGAGGCCGGCGACCTCGCCCGGCACCGGGATCGCGAGCAACGACGAGAATGGAGCCGCCCGCCATGCCGCGTCGAAGCGCTCGTCCGACGCCACGTCCACGGCAGCGAGCACCTGTCCTTCGACGCTCGCCACGACCAACGCCGCCGACGGCTCGAGCCCGCGGACGAGATCGGGCAGCGCATGCCCCCCGACGACGGTGAGCCCGACCGGCCCCTGCGCCAGCACTGCCGCGAAGTCGCCGCCGAGAGCCTCGGCGGCCGCCTGTGCCGCGGCGTCGTAGCTCTCGTCGAGCGACAGCGGCTCACCCAGGAGTGCGGCGATGCGGTAGAAGCCGCGCTGCACGCGTGCCTGCCGTGACCGCTCGGAGTAGCTCTCGGCATTCCGGAGGGCGACAGAGGCGAGCGACGCGAACGCCTCCAGCAGCTCGACGTCCGCGGCCGAGAACGCACGCTGTCGCTCGTGGAGCCCCACCCCCAGCACGCCGCGGGTCTCGCCGCCCCACCGCAACGGGGCGACGAGGGCGCGGCTGAAGCCCTCGTAGGCTGGATGCGGCACCGGCAGCGAGAGCGACTCGTACGCCTCGGCGGACACCGGCCTCGTCTCGCGCAGCGCCGCGCCCGCGACGCCCCGATCCGGCGTGAACTCGAACCCGACGAGGGCCTCGTCGAGACCGTGCACGGCGGCGCAGCGGAGGACGCCGTGCGCCGGGTCGAGCAGGTAGCAGTCGGCGGCGTCGGCGCCGAGCAGCTTCGTCATCTCCCCCACGAGCCGGTGGAGCACCGTCTCGATGTCGAGCTCGCTCGTCACCACCTCTGCGGCCTGCAGCAGCGCCGCCTGCTGCTCCAGTCGCCGTTCGTTCTCGGAGAGCAGACCCGCGGTCTGCAGTGCCGCCCCCGCCTCGCGCGCCACCGACTCGAGCAGGAACATCTCGCCTGTCGAGAGCGGCTCTTCGCGCTCGACTCGCAGCGTCGCCACCCGTTCGCCGTGCGCCACGACCGGGATGCCCGGGAGCGGCTCGCCGCCGAGCGACAGCTCGGCGTGCGAGAGCCCCAGCGCCGCGCGAAGCTCCCGGCCGACGACCCGCTGCAGGCCCGCCCGGGTCAGCTCGGCGCGCACGCGACGTGAGATCTTCGCGATCGCCTGCTCGCGGTCGAGCGCATCCGAGAGCGCGGCCGAGGAGCGAAGATGCTCGAGCGCGAGCGCCGCCTCGGCAGCGATCGCCTGCAGCAGCGCCAGCTCCTCCGGCGAGAAGACGCGCTTCGCCTCGGTCGACGCCACGACCAGCACGCCGATCACGCGCTCCTCGGCGATCATCGGGATCCAGGCGCCGCTCCTCGCGCCGACCCGCCCGGCGAGGCTCACGCTGACGAGCGGCGAAGATGCGACGTCGAACACCGTCACCGGAGCCGCATCGAGCACGCTCGAAGCGATACCCGACGGCTCGTCCAGGTCGACCTCGAGCTCGCTCCACCAGGCGTCGGCTTCGCCGCCGAGCTCGCCGTAGACGCCGAGCGCGCGGCGGCGCTCGTCGTCGACGACCGTCACGGCGGCGAAGCCGACGCCGAGCAGCGAGGTGACATGGCGGACGAGCGGACGAGCGACCTCGCCCGGGTCGCGGGCGCGGCCGAGGGCGTTCGAGATGTCGGCGACCGCCTCCAGCTCGCGATCTCGCAGCGACACGCGCTCCTGCGCGGCGAGGTTTCGGCCGATACCTCCGACGACGAACGCGCGGTCGCGCCAGCGGGCGAGCAGGAACAGCACCGGCGCGAGCGCGACGAGCGACGCAGCGAGCGAGGCCCAGACGTGCCCGCCGAACGGCGACCGGTCGTAGACGACCATGGCGCCGAAGATCGCGGCCGCACACGCGATCCCCGGAAAGACGAGCACGACCGCCCAGTCGAGCGGATGCGCACGAGAGCGATCGCTCCAGACCACCGGCAGGAGCGCCACCGCCACGGCTGCGTAACCGGCCGCGACGAGCAGGAGCGGCAGGGCGTTGAGGAGCAGCGCTTTCGTGGAGTCGCTCACCGGCTCCGCGCATCGTACGCCGCCCGTTCCGGGCGCACAGCCGTACGGGTGCCGCTTGCAAAGATGGGCCGCTCGGCCCATTTCCCGGTCCCGCCGGCCGCGCTAGCGTGGAGGGACTGGGCGATGCACGCCGCGGTGCACGCCTCACGGCCGACCACCGCGGCGAGTACTCACGAGGAGCCCGCTGCGACGACCCCCCGAAGCAGCGGGCTTCTTCGTGTCCGGGTCCCACGACCCACCCCCGGCGAACGACCGCGCACCCCGGCTACCGTGAAGGACACATGGTCCGCAAGATCCTCCTGGCCTCGCCGCGCGGCTACTGCGCCGGCGTCGAGCGGGCGGTCGAGACCGTCGAGAAGGCCCTCGAGCTGTACGGCGCCCCCGTCTACGTGCGCAAGCAGATCGTCCACAACCTGCACGTCGTGCACGACCTCGAGGCCCGCGGCGCGATCTTCGTCGACGAGGAGACCGAGGTTCCCGAGGGGGAGACCGTCGTCTTCTCGGCGCACGGCGTCGCGCCGTCGGTGCACGCGAACGCCGAGGCGCGCCGGCTCACGACCATCGACGCGACCTGCCCGCTCGTCACCAAGGTGCACGTCCAGGCGCGCCGCTACGCCGCCGACGGGTACACCGTCCTGCTGATCGGCCACGCCGGCCACGAGGAGGTCGTCGGGACGATCGGCGAGGCGCCCGACGCGATCGTGCTCGTCGAGTCGCTCGAGGCCGTCGACGAGTTGAGCTTCCCGCCGGGCACACGGCTCGCGTACGTCACCCAGACGACGCTGTCCGTCGACGAGACCTCGGAGATCATCACAGCGCTGCGGCGGCGGTTTCCCGACATCTACGCGCCGAAGAAGGAAGACATCTGCTACGCGACCTCGAACCGCCAGTGGGCCGTGAAGGAGATGCTGGCAGAGGTCGACCTGCTGCTCGTGATCGGGTCGCGCAACTCGTCCAACTCGAACCGGCTCGTCGAGGTCGCGCGCGCAGGCGGCGTCGCGTCGCACCTGATCGACGACGACACCGAGATCGACGAGAGCTGGCTCGCCGGCGCGGAGGTCGTCGGGATCACCTCCGGAGCCTCGGCGCCGGAGAAGCTCGTCCAGCGCGTCTGCGACTGGTTCCGCGCGCGCGGGATCGACGACATCGCCCCGTACGGCCTCGTCGACGAGGACGTCGAGTTCCGGCTGCCGGTGGAGCTGCGCCGCGAGCTCGCGCTCGCCGAGACGCAGGGCCGTTAGACGAGCTTCTCGATCCGCAGCTCGCCGGCGGCGAGCTCGAGCGCGAGCGTCTCCGCGCCGATCCGGTCGCCGAACCGCTCGCGCAGGTCGTCGTCGGGGATCCACAGGCGGATCCGGTCGGTGATCTCGAGCCCGGACTCGCGGCGCAGGACGTTCACCTCGTGGATGCGGTCGTACAGGCGCCCCTCGAGCAGCAACTCGTCGTCGAGCGCGGTGTCGAGCGCCACCGTGACGCCGGACTCGCTCGCGACCGACCAGCCCTCGCGTCCGACCCGCTCGACGAGCACCTCGTCGGGCTCGAGCACGCGGCCGTCGACGGCGAACCGGCCGCCGTCGAGTTCCTCGAACGCGCCCCGTGCGAGCTGCTCGCGCACCTCGCGCAGGCCGGCCCCGAGCTTCGGGCCCAGCACCGGCAAGTTCGGCTTCACGCGCAGCTCGGAGGCGTCGACCGCGCCGAACGAGAGCTCCTTGACGCGCAGCTCCTCGGCGATCTCCTCGCGGTGCCGCTCGGCGCCGGCGGCGGGCGCGTCGACGACGAGCCGGCGGAGCGGCTGGCGGAGCTTCAGTCCGGCCGCGGAGCGAGCCTGACGGCCCAGCTCGACGACGCGCCGCACCTGCGCGATCTCGTCCAGCAGCTCGCGGTCGGGCTCGTCGACCTCGGGCCAGGGCGCGAGGTGCACCGACGCCGGGCCGTCGGGCACGAGGTTGCGCCAGAGGTGCTCGGTGAGGAACGGCATCACGGGCGAGATCGCCTGCAGCGAGCGCACCAGGGCGAACCAGAGCGTCTGGAACGCCGCCGGGTCGGACGAATAGAACCGCCTGCGCGAGCGACGGATGTACCAGTTCGAGAGATCGTCGAGGAACGCGTCGAACGCGCGGGTCGCATCCATCGTCAACGTCGCCTCGTACGCCGCGGTCGTCTCCTCGACGAGCTGCGCCGTTCGCTCGACCAGCCACCGGTCGAGGGTGCGAAGCTCGCCTGCCGGGGCGAGCGACTGCCACGACGGGACGAAGCCCTCGATCGTCGCGTAGTCGACGAAGAACTTCACGGAGTTCCAGAAGGTGAGGAGGCGGCGCTTGATCTCGTGCGCGGGCCCGTAGCCGAAGAGCAGGTTGCGGTCGGGCGGCTGCGAGCAGTACTGCCAGCGCATCACGTCCGCGCCCATCTGCGCAAAGGCGTCTTCGGCCGCGATCGTGTTCCCCCAGGAGGCGTGCATCTCGCGGCCCGTCTCGTCGAGCATCTTCTCGTAGGCGAGGACGCGCCGGTACGGCGCACTCCCGACGAGAGCGACCGACATGAAGAACTGCGAGTAGAACCACAACCGGATCTGCTCGCGCATCTCGGAGACCCAGTCGGCGGGGAACCACTTCTCCCAGTACGCGTCGTCGGGCAGATCGGCGTTCGTCAATCCCCGGGCGGCGCCGGTCGCGTAGCCCTCCTCGATCCATTCGGGGTTCTGCCAGCCGAGCGTCGAGAACGGAACGATCCCGGCGTCGAGCCAGACGTCGCCGACCTCGACGACGCGCTGCACGGTCTCGCCGCACGCCTCGCAGCGGATCGGCACGCGGTCGATCCACGGCCGCCGCAGCTCCTCGAGCTGCTCGAACCCTTCGACGGCGCGGTCGCGCAGCTCCTCCTTCGAGCCGACGACGGTGCGATGCC
>JBOGZX010000128.1:0-10737 GCA_050697615.1 Gaiellaceae bacterium | reverse complement strand
TGTTACAAGCAAAGCCTGCGACGGTGACGATCTCGTGTGCGTTCGGCTGCCCGTTCGAGGGCGAGGTCGATCCGGCGCGCGTTGCCGACCTCTGCGAGCAGCTCTCCGACGCGGACGAGCTCGTGCTCGCCGACACGATCGGCGTCGCGACCCCGCGTGCGGTCAGGCGGCTCGTGGAACGGGTGTCGATCCTCGGCAAGCCGGTGGGAGCGCACCTGCACAACACCCGGAACACGGGCTACGCCGGCGCCTGGGCCGCGCTCGACGGCGGCGCGACCGTGCTCGACGCGTCCGTCGGCGGGCTCGGCGGCTGCCCGTTCTCGCCGCAGGCGACCGGCAACGTGTCGACCGAGGACCTCGTGTGGCAGCTCGAGCGCGACGGCGTTCGCACGGGCGTCGACCTCGATGCGCTGATCGGCGTGGCACGGTGGCTCGAGGAGCTGCTCGGCCGCCGGCTCGAGGGGCTCGTGTACCGCGCGGCGCGCTGGCCCTGACGAGGGACGCGTAGCGCGTGTTCGACTCGGCGCTGCACCTGCTCTCCGAGCCCCCCGAGGCCTACCTGATCGTGTTCGCGCTCGCGCTCGGCGACGGCGTTCTTCCCGCCTTCCCGAGCGAGACCGCGCTGATCGTGGCCGGGCTGCTCTGCGTCGTCGGCGACCTGTCGCTCGGCTGGGTGATCGCCGCCGGCGCAGTGGGGGCGTTCGCCGGCGACGGCGTCTCCTACGCCCTCGGCCGGTTCGTCGGCCGGCCCGCGCAGGAGCGCTTCCTGAGGGGCGAGCGATCGCAGCGTGCGCTCGACTGGGCGCAGGCTCAGCTCGACGAGCGCGGCGGACTGGTGGTGATCGTCGCGCGGTACGTGCCGGGCGGACGTACCGTCGCGACGTTCACCGCCGGCTTGACGCATTACCCCTACGGGCGCTTCGCCGCCTTCGACGCGGTTGCCGCGCTCAGCTGGGCCGCCTACGCCGCGCTGCTCGGCTACTTCGGCGGCCGCTTCTTCCACGACCATGTCTGGGCGGCGCTGCTGCTCGCGTTCGCGATCGCCGCGACGGCGACCCTCGGCGTCGAGGCGGTGCGTCGGCGGCGCCGCTGAGCTTACGGGACGAGCGGTTCGGGCGTCTCGATCGCCAGGATCTCGAGTCGGCGAAGCCCCGTCGGCGCGTCGACGAGCGCGACCTGACCCGTGCCCAGGCCGACGAGCGCGCCGCCGAGCGGCGATGCGTTCGAGATGCGGCCCGCGAATACATCGGACTCGTGCGAGCCCACGAGCTCGTACTCGAACCGCCTCCCGGTCGCGAGGTCCCGCAGTCGCACGCGCTCGCCGACGTCGACGACGCCGTTCGTCGCGTCCGGGTCGACGGGCTCGGCGTCCGCGATGCGGTCCCTCAGGATCGCGATCCGCCGCTCGAGCTGAGCCTGCTCTTCCCGCGCGTGCTCCATGTCCGGGTTCTCCGCCGCGCTCGCGCTGTTCGACAGGGCGTATCGAAGATGCTCGGCCACCTCGCTGCGTCCCACCGTGACGAGCTGCTCGAGCTCCTCCTCCATCCGCGCGAGGCCGTCGCGTGTGATCACCGTCGAGCTCGTCATGTTGCCTCCTTCGGGCCGATTGCCACGTGTCGGTGATCAGGGTCGCCGGTTCGCCGCCCGACCGGTATCGGGTCGTGCACCCATCTTCGGTGGGTCGGGATGGGCTGTTCCCCCTCTGCAGATGCGGTCCTCCGCCCATGGCGCCGCCGCCCCCGTCCGGCGACGCTTTCGCCAAGTGACCAGACGACGCACGACAAGGAGGCAGATCGAGATGAGCAGGACGATTCTCTGCGGTGTGAAGGACTCGTCGGACGGGCGCGCTGCCGCACGGCTCGCGGGTGCGCTCAGCGAACGGCTCGGGCTGCGGCTCGTCTTCGCGCACGTCGTCGACCTGCCGCGCGGCAGCGAGGACAGCGTCACCGGCCGCCAGAAGCAGACCGGCGCGGCACGGGCCGTGACGTCGCTGCTGCGGGAGGTCGCGCCCGAGGCGGAGTGCAGGATCGTGCTGGGCGAGGTGCCGGAGCGACTCGCCCAGATCGCCGCCGAGGAGGGAGCCGACCTGATCGTGCTCGGCTCGCGCGAGCACGGCTTTCGCGGCCGGCAGATCCGCAGCTCGTTCGTCCGTGAGCTCGACGCGGCGACGCCGGCGCCGGTCGTGCTCGCGCCGCCGGAGACGAGCAGGCGATAGCGGTGCCTCCGGAGCGAGCCGACCGGCTGCGGTGATCCCTCCCGGCCCCGTCCGAACCGTAGGCTCTCTTCAGATGAACCGACTCGCGAGGGAGACCTCTCCGTACCTGCTGCAGCATGCCTCGAACCCGGTCGACTGGTACGCCTGGGGCGACGAGGCTTTGGGACGCGCGCTTGCGGAGGACAGGCCGATCCTCCTCTCGGTCGGCTACGCCGCCTGTCACTGGTGTCACGTGATGGAGCGCGAGTCGTTCGAGGATCCGCTGACCGCGTCGGCGATGAACGAGCGGTTCGTCTGCATCAAGGTGGATCGCGAGGAGCGGCCGGATCTCGACTCGGTCTACATGGACGCCGTCGTGTCGCTGACGGGCAGCGGCGGCTGGCCGATGACCGTGTTCCTGACACCGGCGGGCGAGCCGTTCTTCGGCGGCACGTACTTCCCGCCGGAGCCGAGACACGGGCTGCCGTCGTTCAGGCAGGTGCTCGTGGCGGTTGGAGACGCGTGGCAGGACCGCAGGGGCGAGGTCGAGCGCTCCGGCCGCGAGCTCGCCGAGCACATCCGCGCCGGCGTGCAGCTGCGCGCCTCGACGGATCCGCTGAGCGGCGAGCTGCTGTCGGCCGCGGAACGGGCGCTCCGGGAGGGCTTCGACGCGAGATGGGGAGGCTGGGGCCGCGCCCCGAAGTTCCCGCCGGCGCCCGTGCTCGAGTTCCTGCTCCGCCGCGGCGAGGACGAGATGACGCGGCGCACGCTCGACGGCATGGCGCTCGGCGGGATGTACGACCTCGTCGGCGGCGGTTTTCACCGCTACTCGGTCGACGAGCGCTGGCTCGTGCCGCACTTCGAGAAGATGCTCTACGACAACGCGCTGCTCGCCGCCGTGTACCTGCACGCCGCGCGGCGCTTCGCCGACGAGCGCTACCGGCGGGTCGCCGGGCAGACGATCGACTACGTGCTGCGCGAGCTCGCCCTGGACGGCGGCGGCTTCGCGTCGGCGCAGGATGCGGACACGGACGGCGTGGAGGGCCTCACCTTCAGCTGGGCGCCCGGCGAGTGTGCTCCCGACGAGCTGCTGCAGCCGTTCGAGGACGGCCGCTTCGTGCTGCGCGGCGAGCTCGACGAAGAGACGCGCGCGCGGCTCTTCGCGCAGCGCGAGCAACGTGCGAAGCCGCTCCGCGACGACAAGGCGATCGCATCGTGGAACGGGCTGATGCTCGCTGCGCTCGCGCAGGGCGGCCGGCTGCCGGAGGCCCAGGCGCTCGGCGAGTTCCTGCTCGGGCCGCTCTCGACGCCAGAGGGACGGCTGCACCGAACCTGGCGCGAGGGCGTTGCCAAGGGCACCGGCTACCTCGAGGACTACGCCGACGTCGCGTACGGCCTGCTCGAGCTGCACGTCGCCTCCGGTGACGCGCGCTGGCTGCGCGAGGCTCACCGGCTCGCGACGCTCGCGGTCGAGCTGTTCGCAGACGGTGAGGCCGGCGGCTTCTTCCAGGCGCCCGTCGACGGCGAGCGGCTCGTCGCCCGCAAGAAGGAGCTAGACGACCATCCGACGCCGAGTGGCAACGCGATGATCGCCTACGTGCTGCTGCGCCTCGCCCGCATCTGGGGCGACGACGAGCTCGAGCGGCGGGCGGTCTCGGTGCTGCGCCTCGTGCGCGACGGCCTCGGTCGCGCCCCGTCGGCGTTCGGCTGGATGCTCGTCGCGCTCGACCAGCACCTTGCTCCGCACCGCGAGATCGCGATCGTCGGCGCGCGTGCCGCGCCCGTTTCGCGTGCCGCGGTGGAGCTGGCCGTGCCGACGGACGTGATCGCCTTCGGCCCGGCCGATGACGTGCCGTTGCTCGCCGAACGTACGGATGCCGGAGGCGAGACGGCGGTTTACGTCTGCGAGCGGTTCGCCTGCAGGCTGCCGGTGACAGAGCCGGAGGATCTCGCCGAGATCCTCCGGCCCGTCTGATCGGTCAGGTGCCTTCGTTCAGCGGTGGAATACGCCGCGGCGGGCCCGCCCGCTGCTCGGCTCCACCGGCTCGTCGCGTCCGTCGAGCTCGCGACGCTCGGCGGCGACAGGCTCGTCGGCGGCGGCCCGGTTGCCCTCGTAGGCCGGACCGTCGTATCCCGGCCGGCCGTAGCCGGCACGACCGGCCGCCGGCGCGGGCGCCGGCGCCACCGTGCGCCGCCGCATCGGCTCGAGCGTCGCGCCGAGGGTGTAGCCGATGCCGAATGCAAGCACCCCGAGCCAGGTCCCGACGTCACGGACGACGTCGCGGGTGCCCATGTCGCCCGACCAGCTGAGGACGTGGTTGCGGTACGTGTTCGAGTCCGGCTGCATTGCCACGATGATCCAGCCGGCGACGATCAGCACCGGCAGGAATCCGATCAGGAACATGCCGGGCGGATGGCCGTTCCGTCCGCGCAGCTGCGTCAGCGCGAAGACCAGTCCGGCGCCGGCCACGATGCCGTAGGCCGCCCAGTAACCGCCGGTCGAGTGGCGCCCGATCTGCGCGGCGACCCAGAGCAGCACTCCGGCTGCAGCTGCGCCGAGCAGGGTGGCGCCGGCCCGCGTCATTCCATTCATGTGGTCATCTCCTTCGTTCGCTGCACCAGGAAGAGAACGCTCGAAGGGGCCGATCCGGTTCGCGTCCACCTCACGCACTGCGCGTAAACTCGGGTCATGGCGCTGCTCTCCGTTCGCGAGGTGACGCGCAGATTCGGTGGGGTCGTCGCGATCGACGGGGTGTCCCTTGAGGTCGAGCAGGGGCAGATCGTGGGCCTGATCGGGCCGAACGGCGCCGGGAAGACGACCCTCTTCAACGTGATCACGCGTCTGTACAGGCCCGACTCGGGCGAGCTCGACTTCGACGGCAAGACACTCCTGCGGACGCCGCCCCACCGGATCGTGCGGCGAGGCATCGCACGGACCTTCCAGAACGTCGAGCTCTTCCGGACGATGACCGTGCTCGACAACGTGCTCGTGGGCGCGCACACGCGCACCCGGCCCTTCGGCGGCGGCGCCGCTCGTGCGCGCGCACTCGAGGTGCTGGAGTACGTCGGAATCGGCGACGCCGCGCACCGGCCCGCGGCGGGGCTGCCGTTCGGCACGCTCAAGCGCGTCGAGCTCGCACGCGCGCTCATCGCCCGGCCGAGGCTGCTGCTGCTCGACGAGCCTGCGGGCGGCCTGAACCACTCGGAGGTCTCGGAGCTCGGCTCGTTCATCGGCCGGCTGCGCGACGACTTCGACCTGACCGTGCTGCTGGTCGAGCACCACATGGGCCTCGTGATGAGCGTCGCCGACCGGATCCACGTGCTCGACTTCGGACGGAAGATCGCCGAGGGAACGCCCGAGGAGGTACAGCACGACCCTGCGGTGATCGAGGCCTATCTCGGAGCCGAGCCCGCCGCCGCGTGACCTCGCTCGTCTGGGAAGGCTGCCTCAACGTCCGCGACCTCGGCGGCGCGCCGACCGAGGACGGCCGTCGCACCCGTCTGGGCGCCGTCGTTCGGTCGGATGACGTTTGCGGCCTCACCGCCGACGGCCGGCGGTCGCTCATCGCGCACGGCGTGGTGAGAATCGTCGACCTTCGTTGACCCGAGGAGCGCGCCCTCGACCGGCCGTTCGACGTCGACATCGAGGTCGTGCAGGTCTCGGTGCTCGGAGAGGCGCACGACCAGGAGTACATCGCAGAGCTCGATGCACACCTGGATTCCGTCGACGACGACGTCGATTACGCAATGGTCGTGCGTCGATTTCCTGGAGCGCTACCGGGAGCGCTTCGGCCGCGTATTCGCGGCGGTGGCGGACGTGGACGGGACGGTGCTCGTGCACTGCATGGGCGGCAAGACCGCACGGGGCTCATCTCAGCATGGACCCACCGATCTGCGTGGGCGGTGCGCCCGTCTGGGCTTCGACAGGGCCGCTTCCCGGCCGGGCTGCGGCGCCTGCGGCGCCTCCACCCGGACGGTGCGCTCCGCGTCGCGGTGGCGACGGCCGGCCCCCGGGCCCGTCCCTCGCTGCCGCGCCACGTTCTGACGGCCCAGCCGAACGCCCCGCGGACACGCATCCCGGTGGATCCAGGCTCGGCGCTCCTGCTGAGGCTCGCCGGTGCGTCGCACGAGGCGATCGGCGAGGACTACGCGGTGTCCGAGGTCAACCTCGCAGCCCGCCGCCCCGGCGAGTGGATCGACTCCGCACCCGACGAGCGCGAGCGGGAGAAGCGGATCAGGCTGTCGACGACGCCGGCGGCCGCGATGGTGCGCGTCGTCGAGGAGATCGAGCGGCGCTACGGCGACGTGCCTGCGTACCTGTGCGGTGCGGGCCTGACCGACGAGCAGATCGACCGACTGCGGGGGCGCCTCGCTCCCTGAGCGGCGGAGCGCGGGGGGGCGGTCGAGCGAGAAGGAGGCGCGCGGGCCGGGACGAAGCTTCAGGGCTCGTGCGCCGTTTCGCCGTCATCGTCGCGTCCGTCGCCCTGATCGCGCCGGCCGCCGCTCACGCAGGCGTCAACCCTCAGATCGCGGGCCTGCAGGTCGCGCTGCGCGCGCACGGCCTGTATCTCGCGCAGATCGACGGCATCGCCGGTCCCAGGACCTCCGCGGCGGTGCACGCCTTCCAGCGGCAGCATCGCTTACCCGTGGGCATCGCCGACGCACGCACCCGTGCAGCGCTTGGACCGCTCGGCCGCCCGCTCTTCGGCTCGCGCGTGTTGCGCCGCGGCGACTTCGGCTGGGACGTTGCCGTGCTCCAGTTCCTGCTGACGCGGCGCCACATCTACTCGGGGGCGCTCGACGGGTACCTCGGCAAGGAGACCGCCGCGGCCCTGCGGCGCTACCAGAGGCTGATGCACCTGAGCGCGGACGCGGTCGTCGGCCCGCGCACGTTGACGGCGATCGTGCGCAAGGATCGCGTGCCGGTGCGGCCGAAGACGCTGGTCGTCTCCTCGACCTCGACCCCTACCTCGGCTTCGGTCTACGTCGTGCGTTCGGGCGACAACCTGACGGCGATCGCCGCGCGATTCCACACGACCGTCGCGGCACTTGCCGCGGCCAACAGCCTCGACCCCGCGAGGCCGATCGTGATCGGCCGGCGGCTGCGGATCCCGGCTGTACGGGCGCAGGCGGTGACGGTGGCGGCGACGCTGCCGTCTCTCTCCCCGCAGTCGGTCGACGTCCCTGCCGTCCTCGACCGCTGGTCGGCACGGCTCGGGGTCGACCCGCACCTGACCCGTGCCGTCGCCTGGATGGAATCCGGCTACCAGACCCGCATCGTCTCGTCGGCGGGCGCCGTCGGCGTCATGCAGACGCTTCCGTCGACACGCGACTACGTCGAGACGGTGCTGCTCGGACACACCGCGCCGCACACGGTGGACGGCGACGTCGAGGTGGGCGTCGCCTACCTGAAGCACCTGCTACAGGCATTCGGCGGCAACGAGCGCCTGGCGCTCGCCGGCTGGTACCAGGGTGAGAAGGCCGTGCGCGAGCACGGGCTGTACGCGGTCACGAAGCCGTTCGTCCGCAACGTGCTGGCGCTCCAGGAACGGATGTAGGTCAGGGCTACGATCGGCACGATGAGGCGGCTCGCTCTCGTGCTCCTGGCGGCCGCGGCCCTCGCGCCTCCGGCGCTCGCGGCCTTCGTCGAGCCTGCGCCGTATCCGCGCCTGGTGGTGCCGTCGCAGTGGGAGCAGCGACATGCCGTCGCGCAGGCGCTGCGGCGCGGGGCGCCGGTCTACTGCGGCGGCGGCCGCTCGAACGCGGTCGCGCTGACGTTCGACGACGGCCCGGGGCCGTACACCGAGCAACTGCTCCGCGTGCTCGGGGACCATGGCGCGCGGGCGACGTTCTTCCTCGTCGGAAACCGCCTGCAGTACTGGCCGCATGCGGCACGTGAGGAGGTGCGGCTCGGCGTGCTCGGAAACCACTCGTGGTCGCACCCGCGGCTCACGGACCTGCCCCGCTGGCTGGTGTGGCTCGAGCTGGCGCGCACGCAGGACTCGATCGCGCAGGAGGTGGGCTGGAAGCCGCGCCTCTTCCGCGCCCCGTACGAGCTGCACGACCGCATGACCGACGGCGTCGCTTCCGCGCTCGGGCTGCTGGAGGTGTTCTGGTCGGTCGACTCGGGCGACGACGTGCCGCACGCGCAGGTGAAGACGGTCGTCAGGAACGTCCTGGCGGGGCTGCATCCGGGGGCGATCGTGCTGATGCACGACCTCCATCCGTGGACGGTGGCTGCGCTACCACGGATCCTCCGCGCGATCCGGCTCCGAGGCCTGCGCACGGTGACCGTCCCGGAGCTGCTCGCGCTCGATCCACCGGCGTCGAAGCAGCACTGCCCGCTGGCGCCCGGCGCAGACTAGGACGAGCTCGACGCGGCGAGCTGCGCGAACGCCTGCTCGAACACCTCGCGCGGCTGTGCGCCGGGGACCAGCAGCCGTCCGTCGATCAGCCATGCCGGAATCCCGTTGACACCGATCGACTGCGCCCGGGCGGTGGAGGCGTGGACGCGATCGAGGTGCTCGTCGCCGGCAAGCACGCGCTCGACCTCGTCGACGGGAAGGTCGCTCGCGAGCCCGCGCAGCTCCACGTCGTCGCCGAGGTCGACGCCGGCGTTCCAGTAGGCGTCCATGAGCCGGTCGTGGAAATCGGTGTGGCGGCCGAGGTCGCGCGCGAGCTCGCCGAGCCGGAGCGCCTTCATCGTGTTCGGAACGACCTGCGGGTTCGGGTTGTAGGCGAGCCCCTCGTCGGCGAAGCGCTGCTCGAGCCGTCCCCGGAACTCACCGCCGTAACGACGAACGAGCGCCTCGCGTCGCAGACCGTCAGGCGGGTATTCGGGGTGCAGGTCGAACGGCAGCCACGTCACCTCGGCGCCGAACCGGCGCCGCAGCCACTCGGCCAGCGGCTGGCCGAGCCGGCAGAACGGTCAGATGTAGTCCGACCAGACGAAGATCTCGTGCTCGGCCGTCGGGCTCACCGCATCCACTCTCTTCCTTTCGCCGGGCGGCTCGCTGCCGACGCGGGCGTCGCCGCGGCGGGCGTCGCCGCCGTCACCGCCGGCCTTCACGGCTGGGCTCCACGGCTGCCCACGGCTGGGCTTCGCGGGATCGCGACCACTGGGTTCACGTCGTCACGCTACCGCCGGTGCGCCGACTCGCAGCGGGCGAACCCGCCGGCGGTCGCAGGGAAGCGGCTCAGGCTGGTCAATCAGCGGCCGGTCAGTCAGCGCGCCGGTCCACGCCCCGCCCATCCCAGGGGGGTCCACCCACAACCGCCCGAAACGCTAATCCTCCTCGTGTGACGGGTCTGTGACCGAAGCGAAGAAGTTGCGTGAATTCTCACGCCTCGTAGCCGAGCAGGTCGTCTACCGTCTCGCGCCGGCGGATCAGGCGCGCGTCGCCGCCGGAGACGAGGACGGCGGCCGGCCGGGGCACGGCGTTGTAGGTCGAGCTCATCGCGAGGGTGTAGGCGCCCGTCACCGGCACGGCGAGGAGGTCGCCGCGTCGCGGCTCGGCGAGCTCGACGCGCTCGATCAGCACGTCGCCCGACTCGCAGTGCTTGCCGGCGACGGCGTAGACCGCGGTTGCGGGCTCGTCGGCCCTGTTTGCGAGCAGGGCCGTGTAACGCGCGCCGTACATCGCGGGCCTCGGGTTGTCGGACATGCCGCCGTCGATCGTCACGTAGGTCGTGGCCGCGCTCGCGCGCTTCACCGTGCCGACGGTGTACAGCGTGACGCCTGCGCGGGACACGAGCGAGCGGCCCGGCTCGAGGATCAGGCGGGGCTGGGGCAGCCCCTGCAGGTGGAAGGCGCGGCCGAGCTCTCCGACCAGGCCGCCGACGAACTCGGAGACGGTGAACGACGGCTCCTCGGACACGTGGCGGACTCCGAGCCCCCCACCCAGATCGATGATCTCGGGCGTCCAGCCGAGCTCCGCCCGCGCGCGTGCCGCGAAGCCCGCGAGCCAGTCGACCGTCATCAACGACGCGCCGAAGTGCATCAGCTGCGAGCCGACGTGCACGTGGAGGCCGCAGCACTCCGGTAGGCGGCGAAGCGCCTCGATCGCGTCGTCCGGGGGGAGGCCGAACTTCGAGCCGTGGTGCGCGGTCTTGATCGCCTCGTGCGTGTCGGCCTCGATGCCGGGCGTGACGCGGATCAGCAAACGTCCGGCGCCGGCCGCACGGGCCCGATCGAGCTCGTCGAGCGAGTCGAGCACGATCAGCGCGCCGGCCCGGGCGGAGCGCTCGATCAGCGCGTCCTCCTTGTTGTTGCCGTGAATCACCAGCCGGTCGCCCGCGACCTCGGCCCGCCGGGCGAACTCGAGCTCGCCCAGCGTCGAGACGTCCGCGCCCAGTCCCTCCTCGCCGAAGATCCGAAGCAGCGTGACCGAGGGAAACGCCTTCACGCCGTAGACGACGAGCGACCCGGGGGCGGCAACGCAGTAGGCGCGAGCCTGTGCCCGCAGCGTCGCCTCGTCGTAGACGACGGTCGGCGTGCCGAACTCGCGGACGAGGTCGGTCGCGCGCACCCCGCCGAGCACGAG
>JBOGZX010000127.1:0-2093 GCA_050697615.1 Gaiellaceae bacterium | reverse complement strand
GATCCAGCGTGGCGCCGCCCCGGCCATCGGGGTACGAGGCTATCCCTCACCCCGGACGCTTCCCGCTTCGGCGGCGGCGGAGCTGTGTCCTGCGCTCTCTGAGCAGCTCCGTCGAGCCTACGCTGCTGTCCCCGCTTCGGCGGCGGCGGAGCCGCGGCCTGCGCTCTCTGAGCAGCTCCGTCGAGCCTACGCTGCTTGCCCTAGACCTCTGCGGCTTCGGGGCGGGGCGCGGTGAGCGCCGTCCCCGGATGGCCTTCGAGCGACGCGAGGAACTTCTCGGCGTCGAGCGCCGCCATACAACCCGAGCCGGCGGCCGTGACGGCCTGGCGGTAGGTGTGGTCCTGTACGTCGCCGGCGGCGAAGACACCCGGGATGTTCGTCTCGGTGCTGCGGGGACGGGTGACGAGGTAGCCGGCGTCGTCGTGGTCGAGTTGGTCGACGAAGAGCGCGGTGTTGGGGTCGTGCCCGATCGCGACGAACAGGCCGTCGGCGGGTACCTCCCAGGCTTCGCCCGTCTCGGTGCTGCGGAGCCTGAGACCCTCCACCTTCGCATCGCCGAGGATCTCCTCGACGATCGCGCCGAGCACGAAGTCGAGCTTGTCGTTCGCCTCCGCCCGGTCGACCATGATCTTCGAGGCTCTGAACTCGTCACGGCGATGCACGAGGTGGACGCGCGACGCGAACTTCGTGAGGAAGAGCGCCTCTTCGAACGCCGAGTCGCCGCCGCCGACGACGTAGACGTCCTTCTCGCGGAAGAACGACGCGTCGCAGGTCGCGCACGCCGAGACGCCGCGACCCTTGTGCTGCTCCTCCGACTCGATTCCGAGCCAGCGTGCGCTGGCGCCCGTGGCGACCACGACCGCGCGGGCGGCGTACTCGTCGTCTCCGACCCAGACCCGGTGTGGCTGCGAGGTGAAATCGACCTTCGTGACGTCGTCGGTCAGGAACTCCGCGCCGAAACGCTCGGCCTGGCGCCGGAAATCGGACATCATCTCCGGCCCCATCACGCCGTCGGCGTAGCCCGGATAGTTCTCGACGTCGCTCGTGATCATCAGCTGGCCGCCCCAGGCGAACCCTTCGATCACGAGCGGCGCCAGGTCGGCACGCGCCGCATAGAGGGCGGCGGTGTAGCCGGCGGGGCCGCCGCCGACGACGATCAGCTCGCGCACGTTCTGGTCGCTCAAGGTGCTCCTCCCGGAAATCGAACTCTCACCGTAGTAAACGTCAGGGGGCGGCTGGACGTTCCCGGCGATGAGTAAGTCCCGGCGGAGCGGGGGAAGAGGCGGTCATGGCCGCCACGATGACCGACCGCCTGCTGCGGGACCTCGCGGAATTTCACGCCGGCAACGGGTGCGCGATCAGCATCTACCTCGATTTCGACCCGTCGTCGACGCCCACGATCCCCGACGTCGAGGCCAAGGTCAGCGCGGTGCTCTCGAAGGCCGAGAAGGAGGTCGAGATCCTCGGGACCGAGCGCGACTGCCGGCTGGCGCTGCGCGCGGACCTCGATCACATCCGTGCGTGGTGGGACGGCGAGTTCGACCGGAACGGTGCGCTCGGGGTCGCGGTCTTCGCCTCGTCGGTGGACGGCTTCTTCCGGGCGGTTCCCCTCGTACAACCGCTGGGGGATGCGGTGCGGATCGGCGCCGAGCTCTACGTCGCGCCGCTGGCGGGGCAGCTCGGACGGGAGGGTGCGCTGGTCGCCTTCGTCTCGCGCGAGCGCGGCACGGTCTACCGGCTCACCGCGGGCAGGCTCGAGGAGATCATCGACGAGAGCGAGGAGCAGCCGGGCCGGCACGATCAGGGCGGATGGTCGCAGGCTCGGTACCAGCGTCACATCGAGAACCTCGTCCAGCAGCACCTGAAGACCGTGGGCGGAGAGATCGACAGGACCATCCGCTCGCGCCCGAGCCTGCAGCTCGCGATCGTCGCCCCCGAGGAGATGCGGAGCGAGATCGAGAGAGCGCTCTCGACCGAGGCGCGCGACTCGATCGTCGGCTGGGCCACGGCGGAGGCGCACGCGACGACGGGCGAGTTGCTCGAGGTCGTCCGGCCGCTGCTCGACGCGGCGCGGGCACGGCAAGATCAGGAGG
>JBOGZX010000126.1:0-4176 GCA_050697615.1 Gaiellaceae bacterium | reverse complement strand
GCGTTACGCGAACCTGCGCAAGCTGATGCGGCTCGCCCGCTCCTACGAGGAGCTGCGCGGCGCCGACATCGAGGGCTTCGTCAAGTTCATCCGCGACCAGAAAGCCGTGGGCGCGTCGCAGCTCGAGGCGGTCTCCGAGGAAGAAGGCGCCGATGCGGTCCGGCTGCTGACGATCCACGCCGCGAAGGGGCTCGAGTTCAAGGTCGTGATCGTTGCCGACGCCGGCCGCGACACGGCGGGCGGGCCGTCCACCGACGAGATTGTCGTGCGCCCGGACGGGCGCTTCGGCTTCCGCGTGATCGATCCCCGGTCGGGCAAGCGGAAGGGCGTCTTCAGCTACGAGGAGGTGCGCGAGGCCGAGAAGCGCGACGACCGCGCCGAGCGGCTCCGCCTGTACTACGTCGCGATGACGCGCGCCGTCGACCGGTTGATCGTCTCCGGCGCGATCGATCTCGACCGGCCGCAGGATCGCCAGACGCCGATCGGCTGGGTGCTCGAGCGGCTGCGCGCGAACGACCGGGTCGAGCACGCGACCGGCGAGCCGATCGAGCTCGAGCGGGGCGAGGCGCGCTTCCTCCTGTCCGTCGACCGCTTCAGGCCCGAACCGGACTCGGTCGAGGTCCCCGCCGGCGACGCGGGGCAGCTGGCGCTCTTCGACGAGCTGCCGACCGCGCCGGCCCCCCTGGGATACCGCCTGCCCGACCTGGTGCCGCCGCCGGCTCCGCCGCTGCATCGCGTACGGCGCCTGTCGTACTCGGCGCTCGCACTCTTCGAGCGCTGCTCCTCCCGCTACTACGTCGAGCGCGTCGCGGGGCTGCGCGAGGAGCGTCACGCCCGGCCCGGCGCGGCGGGGCTCGCGGCGACGGAGATCGGCGACGCGGTGCACCGCCTGCTCGAGCTCGTCGACCTGTCGGCTCCTGCCTCGCCGGCAGTCGACGTCGTGCGCGGCTGGTATCCCCTCGTCACCGACGACGAGCTGGCACGTATCTCCCGCTTCGTCGACTCCTACTGCGATTCGGACCTCGCTGCACGTATCGCGACCCTGAACGGCGCGCGGCCCGAGCGGCCGTTCGCCTTCGAGCACGACGGCGTGCTGCTGCACGGGCGCCTCGACGTGCTGTGGCGTGAGGGAACGCGCGCCCTCGTGCTGGACTACAAGACGAACTCGCTGGCCGAAGGCTCACCCGACGAGATCGTCGAGGCGGACTACCGTCTGCAGCGCTTGGTCTATGCCCTCGCGTGCTTCCGCGGCGGGGCCGACGAGGTCGAGGTCGTCTACCACTTCCTCGAGCGGCCCGACGCGGTCGTCGCGACGAGCTTCGAGCGGCGGGAGCTGCCGCTCCTCGAGTCCGAGCTGTCCGCGGCGATCGCGCGGATCGACGGGGGCGAGTTCGTCCCCACGCCGAGCGAGTTCACCTGCAGCGGCTGCCCGGCGCTCGACCTGATCTGCGCCGGCCCTCGGCTAGGCGGCGGCGCCTGGCCGCCGCCGGCGGCGCCCGTCGCCGTCACGATCTGATGGCGCCCAGCTACGTGCACGAGGCGCGCAAGCGCGTCGGCCCGAAGAAGGATCGCATCCGGCCCGTGATCGAGCTGCTCGCGCTCGAGCACGCCGACGCGAAGATCGCGTTGCACTTTGCAACCCCGCTCGAGCTGCTCGTCTCGGTGATGCTCTCGGCGCAGACCACCGACGTGAACGTCAACCGCGTCACCGAGCGGCTGTTTCGAAAGTACCGCCGCCCCGAGCACTACCTCGCCGTGCCGGTGGCCGAGCTCGAGCGCGACATCTTCCAGACCGGCTTCTTCCGGCAGAAGGCAAAGTCGCTGCGCGGAACGATGGCGCTCCTGATCGCCGAGTACGGCGGCGAGGTACCCGAGCGCTTCGAGGACCTGTTGCGGCTGCCCGGCGTCGCCCGGAAGACGGCGAATGTCGTCTGCGCGGAGCGCGGAGCTCCGCAGGGAATCGTCGTCGACACGCACGTGCGGCGGGTCTCGCAGCGCCTCGGCTTCACGAAGCAGGAGGACCCGGTGAAGATCGAGCGCGACCTCGTCCGGCTCGTGCCGCGCGGGGACTGGGCGCGCTTTCCGCACCTGCTGATCTGGCACGGCAGGCGGATCTGCGACGCGCGGCGCCCGCGGTGCGAGGAGTGCCCGCTGGCCGCCGCCCTCTGCCCGTCCTCGCGGGTCGACGTGGGCGGCGGCGCCCGGGCGGCTCAGCGGCCGGGCTGAACCACGATCAGCGCGTTTCCGTCGGGATCCCGCAGCCAGAACATCGGGGGCACCGGCCCGCCCCAGCGCGTGACCTCGTCGTCGACGTCGACCCCCGCCGCCTTCAGCGTCGCGTGGTCCGCGTCGACGTCGGGCGTGTCGAGGCAGATGCCGGTCTGCGTCGCGCCGGCCGTCTGGCCGTTCGGCGGCGGCGCGAGCGCGATGTTCGTCTCGGTGCCCGGCAGCTTCACCTCGACCCACCGGCCGGCGTCGCCCATCGGCTCGTCGACGACCTTCTCGAAGCCGAGCGTGTTGACGTAGAAGTCGACCGCGCGGTCGGTGTCGGCGACGGTGACGCAGACGCGGCCGACCTGGTTGACGTTCAGCTTCGACATCGTGTGCCTCCTCGTTCGATCGGGTTTCAACTGAGACGACTGCGGCCGCCTGAACTCATCGGTGCGGCGAGCTTGCGGGCGGCGGCCCGTCAGTCGACGCCGCGGTGCGGCGTGAGCGCGACGAGTAGGCCGCCGTCGTCGTCGTAGGCGGGGAAGACGTCGGCGACGACGCGCTTCTCGCTGCCGCCGCGGGTGTGGATCGACAGCTGCTCGCCGAGGCGCCGGACGCCCCATTCGCGTGCGAGGTCGACCGGCTTCGGATCGGAGAGTCCCAGGGCCTCGACGATGTCGCGCCCGATCAGATCCCCTTCCGGGAACCCCGTCAGCTCGAACACGCCGCGGCCGATTGCGAGCACGCGCCGGTCGCGGTCGGTGACCACGAGGCCCGTGTCGGGGGCGGGATAGTAGTCGTCGAGCAACTCGAACAGGAAGCCGAACCCGCAGTGCCGGCACGCCGGCGCCTGGTCGGAGAAGCCCTCGCGGGCGTCGATGTCGAGCGAGCGTTCCTTGCACATCGGGCAGATGTAGTACGGCACGCGGTCGAGGGTAGACGATGGGGTGTTAGATCCAGCGCTTCCAGCGGAAGAACACGAGCTGCGCCGCGGTGGTGCCGAGGATCCAGCCCCACGACCACCAGTAGCCCCACAGCCAGTGGAGCTCGGGGATGTCCCGGAAGTTCTGGCCGTACAGACCCACGATGAAGGTCGGGAGGAGCAGCAGCGACGCGATCAGCGTCAGGCGCTTCATCACCTCGTTCTGGTCGTTCGCGATCCGGCCCTGCAGGTAGTCGCGCACTCCCGCCAGCGAGTCGCGCGACGCATCGAGCGCCTCGGACGCGCGCAGCAGCTTGTCGTACGCGTTTCCGAACGAGATCTCGACGTCGCGCGGGAACAGCTCCGCATTCTCGAGCTCGACGCGGCCGTCGACGATCCGGTGCACCGCGTCGCGGGTCGGGCTGAGCGTGCGGCGGATCCCGAGCACGTCGTGGCGCAGCCCGCGAAGGCGCTTTCCCACCGTCGGCGACGACTCCTCGCCGATCATGTCCTCGAGCTCGTCGATCTCGTCGTCGAGCGCGTCGATCAGGTCGAGGTAGCGCTCCGCGATCTCGTCGATCAGGTGGAACACGAACATGCCCACCTCGTCGTGCACGCGGCAGGCCTCCTTCGCCGGCTTCGGGTCGAACGGCTGCTCCCCGGCGGGCGTCTTCGAGATCGAGACGAGCACCTCCCGCGTCGCGACGAAGTCGATCTCCTGGTAATAGAGCCTGTCTTCCTCGCGCACCTCGACGGGCAACAGCAGGATCCCGAGGACGTAGTCGCCGTGCGAGGCGATGTGCGGCCGCGGCTCGTCGTCGTGAACGTGCGGCGCGAGCAGCGACGCGAGCGCGGTGGCGTGTACGTGCCGGGGCAGATGCTCGCGGAGCTCGTCTTCCGACGGATCGATCAGGTCGATCCAGCGTGGCGCCGCCCCGGCCATCGGGGTACGAGGCTATCCCTCACCCCGGACGCTTCCCGCTTCGGCGGCGGCGGAGCTGTGTCCTGCGCTCTCTGAGCAGCTCCGTCGAGCCTACGCTGCT
>JBOGZX010000125.1:0-14452 GCA_050697615.1 Gaiellaceae bacterium | reverse complement strand
TCTCCGGCCGAAGCCGGTTACCTGACGAGACGACACGCACACACAGGACGCGCTTCCTCATCCGGCGGCTCTTCTGGGCGCTCTTCCTGTTCTTCGTCGCGACGATCATCACGTACCTGATCTTCTGGGTGATCCCGACGAACCCGGCCCAGCTCGCAGGCGGTCATGCCGCCTCACCGCAGTTCCTCGCGAGCATCAAGCACCGGCTGCATCTCGACCAGCCGATCTGGGTTCAGTACTTCTATTTCATCGAGAACCTCGTCGTGCACGGCTCGCTCGGTCGGTCCTTCCTGAATCAGCAGTCGGTCGACTCGATCATCGGGAAGGACGCGCCGGTCACCGGTTCGCTCGTCTTCGGCGGCGCGCTCCTCTGGCTGTCGCTCTCGATCCCGATCGGGATCGTCTCGGCGCTGCGCCCGCGGTCGATCATGGATCGCCTCACGATGACCGGCGTACTGATCGGGATCTCGGCGCACCCGGTGTGGATCGGCCTGATCCTCTCCTTCGTCATCGGCTACAAGCTCCACCTCACGCCGATCGCCGGCTATTGCAACTTCTGGCCCGGCGCGCCGGGCGCGCAGTGCGAAGGCCCCGTCCAGTGGGCCTATCACATGATCCTGCCGTGGGTCACGTTCATGATCCTCTTCGCCGCGCTGTACGTCCGGCTGATCCGGGCAAGCGTCATGGAGACGATGTCGGAGGACTACGTGCGCACCGCGCGTGCCAAGGGCGCGTCGCAGGGCCGTGTCATGATTCAGCACGTGCTGCGGAACAGCCTGCTGCCGGTCGTCACGATCCTCGGCATGGATCTCGGCCTCGCGCTCGGCGGAGCGATCTTCACCGAGTATGTCTTCAACCTCCCGGGCCTCGGCAACGAGGTCGTCCGCGCCTACAACGCCAACGATCTGCCGATCATCACCGGCGTCGTCGTCTTCTCGACGATCTGCGTGATCATCTTCAACCTGATCGTCGACGTGACCTACGGCTTCCTCGATCCACGCATCCGGCTGACCAACTGATGTCGTCGCTCGAGGTCAAGGATCTCAACACCTCGTTTCGCACCGACGACGGCATCGTCAAGGCCGTGTCGGGCGTCAGCTTCACCCTCGAGGAGGGACGGACGCTCGGCGTCGTCGGCGAGTCCGGCTCGGGCAAGAGCGTCACGTTCCTGACCGTGATGGGCCTCGTCGACCCGCGCCAGGCGCAGGTCTCGGGCTCGGTGCGCTTCGACGGCCAGGAGATCCTGGGCGCGCCGCCGTCCCAGCTGCGGCAGATCCGCGGCCGCCGGATCGGAATGATCTTCCAGGACCCGATGACCTCGCTCAACCCGGTCAAGTCGATCGGCTGGCAGCTCGAGGAGGCCGTCCTGATCCATCACGACGTGACGCGCAAGGACGCCCGCCGCCAGGCGATCGAGATCCTGAAGGAGGTTGAGATCCCGCGGGCCGACCAGCGCATCGACGACTATCCGCACCAGTTCTCGGGCGGTATGCGCCAGCGCGTGATGATCGCGATGGCGCTGATCAACAATCCCGAGATCCTGATCGCCGACGAGCCGACGACGGCGCTCGACGTGACGACCCAGGCGCAGATCCTCCGGCTGATGAAGCGGCTGCAGGATCAGCACAAGATGGGGATCGTGATGGTCACGCACGATCTCGGCGTCGTCGCGGAGGTCGCCGACGACGTGATCGTCATGTACGGCGGCAAGGTCGTCGAGCAGGCGAACGTCGACGACCTCTTCGAGAAGCCGGAGATGCCCTACACGTGGGGGCTGCTCGGCTCGCTGCCTCGCCTGAACTCTTCCGGCGGGCGGCTCGAGCAGATCCCGGGTCAGCCGCCGTCGCTCCTCAACCCGCCGACCGGCTGTGCGTTCCATCCGCGCTGCGAGTTCGTGATGGACATCTGTCGCGTGGAGCTGCCGGCGCTCGAGGCGTCTGTGCAGGGGGTCGACCATCTGTTCCGCTGCCACCTCGACGACGAGGCGCGCACACGGATCTGGAACCAGAAGCGCGCGCTGCTCGCGACCGAGGAGACGGCCGCATGACGGAGCTGCTGCGCGTCGAGGGCCTCGAGAAGCACTTCCCCGTCACGCGCGGGCTCGTCTTCCAGAAGGAGGTCGCGTCGGTGAAGGCGGTCGACGGGGTCAGCTTCACGTTGAACGCCGGGGAGACCCTCGGCGTCGTCGGCGAGTCCGGTTGCGGCAAGTCGACGATGGCGCGCTGCGTCGCGCGGCTGCTCGAGCCCACCGGGGGCTCGATCGTCTTCCAGGACCGCGATGTCACGCATCTCAGCCGCGCGGACATGCGCGCCGTCCGGCGCGACATGATGATGGTCTTCCAGGATCCGTACGCGTCGCTGAATCCGCGCAAGCGCGTCGGCTTCATCGTCGGCGAGCCGCTCGAGGTGCACGGGATCGGCAGCGAGCAGGAGCGGAAGCGCCGCGTCCAGGAGCTGCTCGAGATCGTCGGGCTGAACCCCGAGCACTACAACCGATTTCCCCACGAGTTTTCGGGCGGCCAGCGCCAGCGCATCGGCATCGCCCGCGCGCTGATTCTCAACCCGAAGCTGATCATCTGCGACGAGCCGGTGTCGGCGCTCGACGTGTCGGTGCAGGCGCAGATCCTGAACCTGCTGAAAGACCTCCAGAAGGACTTCGGCCTCACCTACATCTTCATCGCGCACGACCTCAACGTCGTTCGGCACATCTCCGAGCGGGTGATGGTGATGTACCTGGGCCGTGCCGTCGAGATCGGGTCGCGCGACGACCTCTACAACGAGCCGAAGCATCCCTATACGGGCGCGCTCCTATCGGCTGTCCCGATCGCCGACCCGAAGGCCGGTCGCTCACGTCGGCAGGTCGTGCTCGAGGGCGACGTCCCGAGCCCGGTCAACCAACCGGCCGCCTGCCATTTCCACCCGCGCTGTCCGCGCTTCGTCGACGGCAAGTGCAACGTCGACACGCCGCTCCTCCGCACGCTGGGGAAGGGCGAGGACCATCGTGCCGCGTGCCATTTCCCGCTCGAGTTCTGGCCGATGACCGAGGAAGAGATGCGTCACATCGGCGCACCGGTCGAGGCCGGCGCGGCCGACTGAGCCTTCTACGCCGGGACGCCGTACAAACCGCGCACGGGACCGTCGGCGCTCGCTGCGGACACGAGGCGGAGCCGCCCGACCTCGAAGGTTGCGTTCGCGGTCGGAGCCGCCGGCACGACGGCGAGCAGCGCGGAGTTCGGCGGGGTCTGCGCCATAGCTGCCGTCCGCTGGTCGCCGACAGGGGCGAACGAGATGAGAGCTGCGACGACCGAGACGGCGACCGCGCCCGCGAATCCCGCTGCGCGCCGACCCGCCGTCCGGACGCGCGCGGGAGGGATGTCGGCGAGCACCGGCGGAGCTTCGAGTGGCGCCGCACGGAGCTGCGCGGTCTGCGCCCTCACGTCGACCGCGAAGGCACGGCACGACGCGCACGAGCGGAGGTGACGCTCGAGCAGGGCGCGTTCGAACCTCGACAGCATCCCGTCGAGCTCGAGCGAGATCGACTCGCGAGAACGTTCACAGCGTTCGGGTATCACCTCTTCTAGGACGCGACGCATCCGGCGAAGTTAGAAGGGGTCAAAAGGCGCGGTGGGCGGGATCGATCGCGCTGCCGATCACGACGATCGCGATCCCCAGCACGAAGAGCAGGAGCGCGATTCGGGTCGACTCGCTCCGTTCCTCGGGAGTTGCCGTCCGGAGGCGCCGCGCGCCGAGAACCGACGTGGGCTCGCCGGTCGAGGAGATACCGCGGAGTGGCCCGCGAACGCCGAAGACGAAGCAGCCGACGAGCAGCAGCGCCCCCAAAATGTAGAGACCGACCGAGATCGACCGCTCCGCGCCGGCTCCGGCGGCGAGGCCGAGCAGCAGCGAGAGCACGACCGTGGCGGCGAGCACCGCGCCGGAGATGGTCGCGAGGCGGCGGAGACCCGCGAGCAGCACTGCCGGGCCCTGGATTAGCCGGGAGCCATCGGAACCGGCGGACGCCAGTTCGGCTCGAAGTAGTTCACGAGCCAGCGACCGTTTGCCTTGTCTCCCTGCCGCTTGAGCCCGATGAAGAAGAGCAGCGACGGCCGCGTCTCGGTGCCGCGCTTGGCGTGGAGGTTCGCCTCGAAGAGCGCCTGCCGCTGATACGAGTAATCGACCGTGAAGCTGACGGTGCCCGCGTTGGTGGCGTGGTAGAAGAGCACCGGGATGTTGCCGGCGAGCCACTGCTTCTGCGTGAGGCCGCCGCGGAGATCCGGACCCACGATCTGGTAGGCGCTCTTCAGGTTCTGGCGGGCGACGGCCGTCGTGATGAACTTCCGCATCAGCGAGATCTGTTCCCTGGAGGTGGGAGCCTTCTTCTCCGGGTGATTGAGCTGCGCGGGCTGGTTGCTGAACTTGTCCGGGTACGCATTGCCCGTACCGCGCAGGACGCTCACGAGGATGGCGATGATGCCCGCCAGCAGCACGAGGCCGCTGAGGATGAGAATCCGCCGCTGCCTGCGCGGAGAGTTGAAGAGGCCGCTGAGTATGCCGGTCTGCGCCATGCCTCGTTAGACCAGGATAGCAGCGAGAAAGTTAGGGATAGAACGACGATCGGGCCTGGATCAGGAGCGGTAGCGCTCCGGCAGCGGCGGGATCGCCCGCGTGCCCGAGCTCTGCACCCGTCGCCGCCAGCGGAGCGCCTGCCGAAGCGCGATCCCCCCGAGCAGCAGCGGAACGAGCACGATCGCGGCGAGCACCGCGAGCACCGGCAGGATCCGGAACCTGTGCGCCGTCGTGTCGGACGTCCCACTCGATCCGACGGCCGCTCCGGCGGCGAAGTCCGCCGGTCCGACCTCGGGCGTCTGGTGGTGCTTGGTCGGCTTGTTCATGATCGCGATCGTGTAGAGGCGGTTCACGAGCCAGCGGCCGTGCTGCTTCACCACCTCGCCGGAGAAGACGTACGGTGCGAGCGTCGAGCCCTGCTTCGGGTGCACGAGCAGGTTGAAGACGACGTAACGCGGGCCCACGTCGATGGTCTGCCAGTCGTGGAACGTCGTCTCACTGGCCTCGTAGAACGGAACCGGCGACTCGCCCCTGCGCCAGCCGGCGAGCGTCGAGCCGGATTTCAGCTCCGGCCCGGCGAGCGCCCAGCCGACGTCGGGATTCTTTCGCTCCATCGCCGCGGGCAGGAAGCGGTCGAGGACGGCGTCGATCGCCCGGCGATCGGCCCGGGTGAGCCTCATCGCGCGCATGTCGGCGGCGAGCTTCGCCGGTCCCTCGTTCCGTGCCGGCGTCGTCGTCGGCCCGTGGCTCGGGAGCAGGACGACAGTCAGCGCCAGCGCCGAGGCGACCGTGCCCACCACGGCGGTGCCGAGCAGCCGCCGCCGAGCCCGGGGGGACTGCGGGAGTCGCAGCATGGCGCGACCCTAGCGAAGCGGGATCGCGGTGCCCAGGCCCGTTATCGTCCGGTCATGACGGATCTGAGAGGAGGGGCGCCGGCGTGATTCCCAGCCCTGTGAGCTCGTACGTCTGAGCGCTCGACAACGCCGAACGTGTGTCGGCCGGGTTGAAGCGAGCCGAGCGCCGCTGGTACCGCTCGCCCGAGGAGCGATCCGCTAGTCTGCGCCTGCCCAGGCTGCTGTCGCGCGTGCTCCGTGCACGGCGGAGGGCGAAAATCGCACCTTTCCCCGTCGAGGAGCCCTGAACGTGTCCCAAACCGTGTCCGAGACCAGCGTCGAAAGCACCGCGCAGAACACCGGCAAGCTGCTCGAGATCAAGGGCGTCGTCGTCGACGCCGTCTTCCCCGGCACGTTGCCCGCGATCTATTCCGCCCTGCGCATCGAGCGCCCGGAGGGCGGGCATCTGATCGCGGAGGTACAGCAGCACCTCGGCGACGATCGCGTTCGTGCGGTCGCGATGGACGCGACCGACGGGCTGGCGCGCGGAACCGACGTCGTCGACACGGGAGCCCCGATCTCGGTGCCCGTCGGCGACGTCACGCTTGGTCGCGTCTGGAACGTGCTCGGCGAGCCGGTGGACGAGAAGGAGGCTCCGCCCGCGGGCACGGAGCGCTGGTCGATCCACCGCGATCCGCCGGCGTTCGACGAGCTGACGCCGAAGGTGGAGATCTTCGAGACGGGGATCAAGGTGATCGACCTGATCGCGCCGTACGTGCGCGGCGGCAAGATCGGGCTGTTCGGCGGCGCGGGCGTCGGCAAGACGGTGCTGATCCAGGAGTTGATCCACAACATCGCCCGCGAGCACGCCGGGGTCTCGGTCTTTTCGGGCGTCGGCGAGCGGACGCGCGAGGGCAACGACCTGCTGCTCGAGATGACGGAGTCCGAGGTGATCGACAAGGTCGCGCTCTGCTACGGCCAGATGAACGAGCCGCCGGGGGCGCGTCTCCGCGTCGGGTTGTCCGGCCTGACGATGGCCGAGTACTTCCGCGACCAGGGCCAGGACGTGCTGCTCTTCATCGACAACATCTTCCGGTTCGTCCAGGCCGGCTCCGAGGTCTCGGCGCTGCTCGGACGCATGCCGAGCGCGGTCGGCTATCAGCCGACGCTCGCCACCGAGATGGGCCAGCTGCAGGAGCGGATCACGTCGACGACGAAGGGCGCGGTCACCTCGGTGCAGGCGATCTACGTCCCCGCCGACGACCTCACCGACCCGGCACCCGCCCAGACGTTCGCGCACCTCGACGCGACCACCACGCTGTCGCGCGCGATCGTGGAGCAGGGGATCTATCCGGCGGTCGACCCGCTCGACTCGACGTCGCGCGCGCTCCAGCCGGGCATCGTCTCCGACGAGCACTACCGCGTGGCGACGCGCGTGCAGGAGGTGCTGCAGCGGTATCGCGACCTGCAGGATATCATCGCGATCCTCGGGATCGAGGAGCTGTCCGACGAGGACCGCCTGACGGTGACGCGCGCCCGCAAGATCCAGCGCTTCCTGTCGCAGCCGAACTTCGTCGCCGAGCAGTTCACCGGCACGCCGGGCCAGTACGTGAAGCTCGAGGACACGATTCGCGGCTTCTCGGAGATCCTCGAGGGCGAGCACGACGAGCTGCCGGAGCAGGCCTTCTACATGGTCGGCCCCATCGAGGGCGCCGTGGAGCGGGCGAAGCAGATGGCCGCCGCCTAGCCCGGAATGGCGGATCACAAGCAGTTCTCGGTGTCCCTCGTGACGCCGGACGGCGCCGCCTACGAGGGCGACGCGGAGATGGTGATCGTGCCCGGCGCCGCCGGCGAGATCGGTGTCCTGGCCCGTCACGCCCCGCTGATCGCGACGCTGAAAGCGGGCTCGACGCGGATCCACCTCGACGACGGCGACATCCTCGAGTTCGCGACCGGGCCGGGGTTCTTCCAGGTGCTCCAGGACCGGGCGATCGCCCTCGTCGACCATGCGGTGAGGGCGATGGAGATCGACCATGTGCAGGCGCGAGAGCAGCTCGAGGCTGCACAGCATGAGCTCGCCGCGATCGACGCCGGCGAGTCGACGGCCGACCGGTGGCAGGTCGAGCAGCGGATCCGCCACGCCCAGAACCAGCTCTCGGTCGCCGGCCGCGACTGACGCGGTTCGGCACCGCGCGCGCGGGCGGCGGTTGACGTCCGAACGGACAGGTGCCGGATGCCCCGTAATTGGCACTGCTGCTTGCCTCGCGTACTTCCGTCCCACTCTCGTTGCAAAGTCGTGGGTCAGACTCCAGTCTGACTCCGGTCAGACTCCGGTCAGACAGCAGTCAGACTCCGATCCGACGGCCCGGGTGGTGCCGACCGGCCCGACTTCAATCGCCTTCGCTACGCTCGTTCTCGCCGGAGAGCTTTGAGACGCAGCTTGGCGACCGGTTCACCAAACGCCTAAAGAGCCATGACCCGAAACGTCGCAGACGATATCCGCAAGGCAGCCGAGGAGCGGATCCTCGTGCTCGACGGCGCGTGGGGTGTGCTCCTGCAGGGCCGCGGGCTCGACGAGGCTGCCTTCCGAGGAGAGCGCTTCGCCGATCATCCGCGCGACGTCCACAACGATCCGGACCTGCTCAACCTCACGCAGCCCGAGCTCGTCCGCTCGGTGCACGACGCCTATTTCGAGGCCGGCGCCGACATCGCGACGACCAACACGTTCACTGCGACCTCGATCGGCCAGGCCGACTACGGGCTCGAGTCGGCGGTCTACGAGCTGAACGTCGCGGGCGCGCGGATCGCACGCGAGGCCGCGGGCGACCGGTTCGTCGCGGGCTCCGTCGGGCCGCTGAACATCACGCTCTCGCTGAGCCCGCGTGTCGACGAGCCGGGGTTCCGGACGCACACGTTCGAGCAGGTCGTCGAGGCCTACTCCGAGCAGATCCGCGGGCTCGACGAGGGCGGCGTCGACCTCCTGCTGATCGAGACCGTCTTCGACACGCTGAACGCCAAGGCCGCGATCGCGGCCGCGAAGGACGTGGCGCCGCACCTTCCGCTCTGGATCAGCGTGACCGTCGTCGACCTGTCGGGACGCACGCTCAGCGGCCAGACGATGGACGCGTTCTGGACGGCGATCGACCATGCCGACCCGCTGATCGTCGGCATCAACTGCTCGCTCGGCGCGAAGGAGATGCGGCCCTACGTCGCCGACCTGTCCCGGCTCGCGACCTGCCTCACGTCGTGCCACCCGAACGCCGGTCTGCCGAACGCCTTCGGCGGGTACGACGAGACGCCCGAGGTCACCTCCGGCCTGCTGCGCGAGTTCGCGTCGCAGGGTCTCCTGAACGTGGCCGGCTCGTGCTGCGGCTCGACCCCCGAGCACACGCGGGCGATCGCGGACGCCGTGCGTGGGCGCGCTCCCCGGCGCATTCCCGAGCGGCCGCGTACGCCGCGCTTCAGCGGCCTCGAGACCTTCGAGATCGGCCCCGACACCGGCTTCGTCCTGATCGGTGAGCGCACGAACATCACCGGCTCGGCCCGGTTCAGGCGGCTCGTCGAGGCGGGCGACTTCGGCGGCGCCGTCGCGGTCGCGCTCGAGCAGGTGCGAGGCGGCGCGAACCTGCTCGACGTGAATATGGACGCCGACCTGCTCGAGGGCGAGCAGGCGATGCGCACCTTCCTGAACGTTCTCGCGACCGAGCCGGAGGCCGCGCGGCTGCCCGTCATGGTCGACAGCTCGAAGTGGACCGTGCTCGAGGCCGGCTTGCAGTGCCTCCAGGGGAAGGGAATCGTCAACTCGATCTCGCTGAAGGAGGGCGAGACGGACTTCCTGCGTCAGGCGCGCACCGTGCGCCGCTACGGAGCAGGCGTCGTCGTGATGGCCTTCGACGAGGAGGGGCAGGCGACGTCGGTCGACCGCCGTGTCGAGATCTGCGGGCGTGCCTACGACCTGCTCGTGCGCGAGGTGGGCTTCCGGCCGGAGGAGATCGTCTTCGACGCGAACGTGCTCGCCGTCGGCACCGGAATCGAGGAGCACGACGACTATGCGCGCGCCTTCATCGAGAGCCTGCCGCGCATCAAGGAGCGCTGCCCCGGCGCGCGCACCTCGGGCGGCATCTCGAACCTCAGCTTCTCGTTCCGCGGCAACGACGTCGTTCGCGAGGCGATGCACGCCGCCTTCCTGTTCCACGCGATCCGCGCCGGGCTCGACATGGGCATCGTCAACGCGGGGCAGCTCGCCGTCTACGAGGACGTCGACCCGGAGCTGCTCGAGCGCGTCGAGGACGTGATCTTCAACCGGCGGTCCGACGCGACCGAGCGCCTGGTCGAGATCGCCGACCGGATGCGCGGCGAGGGGACGAGGCGCGAGGTCGACCTGCGCTGGCGCGAGGCTCCGGTGGAGAAGCGTCTCGAGCACGCGCTGGTGCACGGGATCGTCGACCACGTCGAGGCCGACACCGAGGAGGCACGGCAGGCGACGGCACGCCCGCTCGACGTGATCGAAGGTCCGCTGATGGACGGCATGCGCGTGGTGGGCGACCTGTTCGGCTCGGGCCGCATGTTCCTGCCGCAGGTCGTCAAGTCGGCGCGGGTGATGAAGCGTGCCGTCGCCTACCTGCAGCCGTTCATGGAGGCCGACAAAGGCCCGGTGCGCAGAGCGCAGGGGAAGGTGCTGCTCGCGACGGTCAAGGGAGACGTGCACGACATCGGCAAGAACATCGTCGGCGTCGTCCTCGGCTGTAACGACTCCGAGGTGCTCGACCTCGGCGTGATGGTGCCCGCGGACCGGATCCTGGAGACGGCCGAGCGCGAGCAGGTCGACGTGGTCGGACTGTCGGGCCTGATCACCCCGTCACTCGACCAGATGGTCGACGTCGCCCGCGAGATGGAGCGCAGGGGAATGGAGCTGCCGCTGCTCGTCGGCGGCGCGACGACCTCGCGCCAGCACACGGCCGTGAAGATCGCACCCGTGTATGGGAACGAGACGGTGCACGTGCTCGACGCGAGCCGCGTCGTGGACGTCGTCTCGCAGCTCCTCGACCCGGAGCGCCGGGCGAAGCTCGACGTCGAGAACCGCGAGCTGCAGGAGCGGCTGCGCGAGCAGCACGCGGCGAAGGTGCGGAAGCCGCTCCTGCCGCTCGCCGCCGCGCGCACGAACCGCGACGCGGTGCCGTTCGACGACCTGCCGGTGCCGCCGTTCATCGGGGTACGCGAATCCGCTCCGGCGCTCGACGAGCTGGTGCCGTACATCGACTGGCAGTTCTTCTTCCACGCCTGGGACCTCAAGGGGAAGTTCCCGGCGATCCTCGACAATCCGGCCGCGCGCGAGCTGTACGAGGACGCGCAACGGCTGCTCGAGAACCTGGTTGGTAACAGTCTGTTACAAGCGCGTGGTGTTCACGGCTACTGGCCGGCGCACGCCGACGGCGACGACGTCGTCGTCGGCGGCGACACGCGCTTCTGCTTCCTCCGCCAGCAGGCCGACCACGGCGGCGACGGGCGCCCGAACCGATGCCTGGCCGACTACGTCGCACCTGCGGACGACCACGTCGGCGCGTTCGCCGTCACGGTGCACGGGGCGGAGGACCTGGCGGCGGGCCACTACGCCGAGCTCGACGACTACGGCGGGATCATCGTCAAGGCGCTCGCCGACCGCTTCGCCGAGGCGGCTGCGGAATGGCTCCACCTGCAGGTGCGGCGCGAGTGGTACGCGTCCGACGAGCGGCTGAGCGTCGACGATCTCGTCCGTGAGCGCTACCGCGGGATCCGGCCCGCGTTCGGCTACCCGGCCTGTCCCGACCACAGCGAGAAGGCGAAGCTCTTCGCGCTGCTCGGGGCCGACCGGATCGGCCTCGAGCTCACCGAGAGCTTCGCGATGGTGCCGGCGGCCGCCGTCAGCGGCATCTACCTCGCGCACCCGCAGGCCCGGTACTTCGCCGTCGGTCGCATCGACCGCCACCAGGTCGCCGACTACGCAGCCCGCAAAGAGCGCTCGGTGGAGGAAGCCGAGCGCTGGCTGACGCCGAGCCTGGGCTGAGAGCTCTCCGGCCGCTCGGCTATCCTGTCGCCTGCAGGCGCCCGTTGGGCGCCGCACACGTTCTATGCGGACGACACTGAAGAGAGGCGTCGGGCGCGGCGCTGCTGCGAACGGCAACGGCAACGCCGTCTTCCCTCCGGGGCCGATCAGCGCGGTCACCCGCTACCGCCAGCCGCCGCCTCCGCCGCGCAGCGGCATCGGGCTGCTCGGCCGCATCCTCCTCTTCACGTTCCTGGCGCTGACCTCGCTCGGGATCGGCATCGGCGGGGGCGCGTACCTCTACTTCCACCAGTCGGTCGCGGCGGTGCAGGCGAGCACGCCGGAGGTGGTGAAGGCGCAGAAGGTGCTGAACATCCCGAAGGCCAACGCGCCGGCGATCGCACTCGTGATCGGCTACGACCATCGGGCCGGCTTCGCGTCGGTGAACCCGTCCCTGTCGGACACGCTGATGCTGATCCGCGCCGACCCGGTCTCGAAGACGATCTCGCTGCTCTCGTTCCCGCGCGACCTCGACGTGCCGATCTACTGCGGTGGCTCGACCCCCGTCGCGACCGACCGCATCAACTCCGCCTATTCGCGCTGCGGCCCGAAGGGCACGCTCCTGACGATGAAGAAGCTGACCGGACTGCCGATCAGCTACCTGATCACGGTCAACTTCCACGGCTTCAAGGAGGTGGTCGACAAGCTCGGAGGCGTGTGGATGGACGTCGACCGGCGCTACTACAACCGGAACACCGGCGCAGCCTCCGACAACTACGCGAACATCAACCTGCAGCCGGGCTACCAGCGGCTCGACGGCCAGGACGCGCTCGACTTCGTCCGCTTCCGCCACACCGACTCCGACCTGACCCGCGTCGCACGCCAGCAGGAGTTCGTGCGCGCGTTCCGCGACCAGGTCGCGACGAGCTTCTCGCCGTTCAAGGTGCCGGGTCTCGTCAGTGCGGTCGTGAAGAACATCGAGGTCGCCGAGGGCGGCCACAAGCTGCAGGGCAAGCAGGTGTACGACTACGCGCTGTTCGCCTACGGCCTGCCGAGAGGCCACGTCTTCCAGCCGCGGATCGAGAACGTCGTCTGCGGCATGGGCTGCCAGGCGGCGCCGTCCGACATCCAGGCGGCGGTGCAGCAGTTCACCAACCCGGACGTCGATTCGTCGAAGGCGGCGAACGCGGCCGCGCTCGGCAAGAAGGTGAAGCAGAAGACGCCGCCGCCGTCGTCGGTCACCGTCACCGTCCTGAACGGCAGCGGCGTCGCCGGGATCGCGGCGAACACCGCCGCACTGCTCAACCAGCGCGGCTACCAGACGCTCGACCCGCCCGGCGGCCTCTCGGCCGACGCGCCGCGGTTCAACTACTTCCACACGAAGATCTACTACGACCCGGCGCAGAAGAGCTCGAAGGTCGCGGCGACCGCACTGCAGAACCTGATGCAGCCGGCGGACGTCGCGAAGCTGCCGCGGACGCCGGGGCTGCTCGCCCACGATCCAGGCTCGATGCTGGTGGTCGTGCTCGGCAGCGCGTTCGGCGGGACGATCGCGGCGGCGCCGGTGCACGCCGTGCCGAAGCACGAGGCGCCCTACGTCAGGACCGATCCGTCGATCGGGTCGCAGCTGCTCGCGCCGCAGGAGGGGAAGGTGCCCTTCAAGCTGATGGTGCCGACGGTGCTCGAGGCGAGCTCGTACGCCGACACGCTGCCCGGGGACAAGCCCGTGCGCCGCTACTACATCCAGGGGCACAACAAGGCGATCCGCCTGGTCTTCCGCACCGGCTCGGGCAAGTTCTGGGGAGTCGAGGAGACCGGCTGGCAGGATGCGCCGGCGCTGAAGGACAAGAGCTTCCAGCACAGCGTCGGCGGTCGCGAAGCCGACCTCTACTACGCCGGCCCGCGGCTGCACATGGTGGTACTGCACGTCGGCGGGGCGAGCTACTGGGTGGTCAACACCCTGCTCGACGATCTCTCGAACGAGACGATGCTGGCGATCGCCGCCGGTCTAAAACCCCTAACAAGCGGAAAGTAGGTTCAGACGCGCGATGAGCAAGGTTGGGATCTTCGGAGCCGGGTGGGTCGGACTCGTCACGGGTGCGTGCTTCGCCGAGCTCGGACACGAGGTCGTCATCCGCGATGTCGTGCCCGAGAAGATCGAGTCGCTCCGACGCGGCGAGGTGCCGTTCCACGAGGACGAGGTGCCCGAGCTGCTGGCGCGGAACGCGGACCGCCTGAGCTACACCCTCGACGTCCAGGACGTCGTCGACTGCGAGTTCCTCTTCGTCTGCGTCGACACGCCTCCGACGTACTCGGGCGACGCCGACCTCTCACGCGTCTGGACGGTCGTCGACGAGCTGCCGGAGCTGCCGGGGCGCCCGGTGCTCGTGATGAAGTCGACGGTGCCGGTGGGGACCGGCGAGAAGGTCCGCGCAGGCCTCGACCAGCGCGGGCTCGAGCGGGTCGGCTACGTCTCCAATCCCGAGTTCCTGGCCGAGGGCCATGCCGTCCGCGACTTCATGAAGCCCGATCGCATCGCTGTCGGCGCGTTCGAGCCCGCCGACGGCGACGCGGTGGCCGCCCTGTACGCGTCGATCGACGCGCCGGTCGTCCACTCCGACGTCAACTCGGCCGAGATGATCAAGCTCGCCGCCAACGCGTTCCTGATGACCCGCATCTCGTTCATCAACGAGATCGCCAACGTCTGCGAGGCGACCGGCGCCGACGTCGTCAAGGTCGCCGAGGGCATCGGCCTCGACCACCGGCTCGGGCCGCACTTCCTGCGCGCGGGCATCGGGTACGGCGGCTCGTGCTTCCCCAAGGACTCGCTGGCGCTCAAGCAGCTCGCGTCGAACTCCGGCTACCACTTCCAGCTGCTCGCGGCCGTGATCGAGGTCAACGAGCTGCAGAAGCGCCGGGCGATCGGGAAACTCAAGCGTCATCTCGGCTCGCTGCGAGGTAAGAAGGTGGCGCTGCTCGGGCTTGCGTTCAAGCCTGACACCGATGACATGCGCGAGGCGCCGTCGATCGT
>JBOGZX010000124.1:0-8132 GCA_050697615.1 Gaiellaceae bacterium | reverse complement strand
CTCTGGTTCCCCGATGGACTGGCGTAGCGACGCGGCCAAGAACCGCGCGCTCTGGACCGAGACCAACCGCGAGCACACGAACGACAGCGCCGCGACGAACTGGGCGCTGGACGAGATCAGCTGGGGCATCTGGGGGATCGACGAGTCCGAGCTGAACGTGCTCGGCGACGTTGCCGGCCTCGACGTGGTCGAGCTCGGCTGCGGCACCGCCTACTTCTCGGCGTGGCTCGCGAAGCTCGGCGCGCGGCCGGTGGGCGTCGACGTGACGCCGGCGCAGCTCGACACCGCGCGGCGGATGATGGACGAGACCGGAATCCGGTTCCCGCTCGTCGAGGCCGACGCCGCCGAGACGGGGCTGCCGGACGCGAGCTTCGACCTGGTGCTCTCGGAGTACGGCGCGTCGATCTGGGTCGACCCGTACCGGTGGATTCCCGAGGCGGCGAGGCTGCTGCGTCCCGGCGGGCAACTGGTCTTCCTGCGCAACTCGACGCTCGTGATCCTCTGCTCCGCCGACGAGGATCCGGCGGCCGCCACGCTGCAGCGGCCGCAGTTCGGCATGCACCGCTTCGAGTGGCCGGAGGGCGGCGTCGAGTTCCAGCTGGCGCACGGCGAGTGGATCGACCTGCTGCGCGCGAGCGGTTTCGCGATCGAGCGGCTGGTGGAGATCCAGGCCCCGCCGGACGCCGTCACGCACGAGTACTACGCGTTCGTGACCGCGGAGTGGGCCCGGCAGTGGCCGTCCGAGGAGATCTGGGTCGCGAGGAGGCTCTGACGCGGCTGCCGATCGTGCTCGCGTCGACGTCGCCGCAGCGGCGGGCGATCCTCGAGCAGCTCGGCCTGCCGTTCGACGTCGTCGCGCCGGCCTACGTCGAGCGGGCGGGCGGCGATCCGCTGGAGCACGCCGCCGGCAAGGCGCGCTCCGTCGTGGGCGGCGACCGGCCGGTGCTCGGCGTCGACACGGTCGTCGTCTGCGACGGCGAGCGGATCGGGAAGCCGGCCGACGCGACCGAGGCCGAGCGGATGCTCGAGAGGCTTGCGGGACGGACGCACGAGGTCGTGTCCGGCCTCTGCCTGCGCACCGGCGCCTGGGAGGAACTGCACGGCGAGACGACCCGCGTCACGTTCCGCCCGCTGACGCCGCGCGACCTGGCGCACTATCTGAGCGCCGGCGAGTGGGAGGGTCGTGCGGGCGCGTACGCGATCCAGGGGCTCGGGGCGTCGCTGGTGGAGCGGATCGACGGCGACTACCTGAACGTCGTCGGGCTGCCCGGCTCGCTGCTCGTGCGCTTGCTGGCGACGCGCTTCGCCGGGCTCTACGGCTTCGGTTAGGATTCGTAGATAAATAAGGTTGCAGGGCTCTGCTGCGAATCGGCGAAAATCAGTGGTGTGGTCGATGAAGCCGCGATCGGCGAGAAGTTCAGGTTGCTGGCGGGCGAGCTGAACGAGCGGCAGCGCCGGCTCTGGGCGGCGAGCGAGGCTCGTGCGGCCGGCCGGGGTGGGATCGCGGCGACGGCGCGGGCGACCGGGATCTCGGTGCCGACGATCCGCAAGGGGATCGCCGAGCTGGCCTCCGGGGAGCGCTTGGAGGCGGGCCGCGTTCGCAGGCCGGGCGGCGGCCGGCCTGCGTTGAGCGATCTCGACTCGACCCTGCTCAAGGACCTCGAGCGACTCGTCGAGGCCGGCTCCCGCGGCGATCCCGAGTCGCCGCTTCTGTGGACGTCGAAGAGCGTTCGCCAGCTCGCGGCGGCGCTCCGCGAGAGCGGTCACGAGGTCCATTACACGACGGTCGCAAAGCTCTTGCGCCGGCTCGGCTTCAGCCTCCAGGCCAACGTCAAGACCCGCGAGGGCGCCGCCCACCCCGACCGTGACGCGCAGTTCGAGCACATCAACACGGTCGCCGTGGCGGCGCTCGCCGCCGGCCGGCCGCTGATCTCGGTCGACACCAAGAAGAAGGAGCTGGTCGGAGACTTCAAGAATGCAGGCCGCGAGTGGCGGCCCAAGGGCGAGCCCGAGCTGGTCCGCGTGCACGACTTTAAAGACCCTCAGCTCGGCAAGGCGATCCCCTACGGCGTCTACGACATCGGCTCCAACCAGGGCTGGGTCTCGGTCGGCATCGATCACGACACCGCCCAGTTCGCGGTCAACTCGATCCGCAGCTGGTGGCGCCATCTCGGACAGGAGCGCTACCGCAACGCCAAGCGGCTCGAGATCACCGCCGACTGTGGCGGCTCGAACGGCAACCGGCTCCGCCTCTGGAAGGTCGAGCTGCAAGGGCTCGCCGACGAGACCGGACTCGAGATCGGCGTCTGCCACCTACCGCCCGGGACGAGCAAGTGGAACAAGATCGAGCATCGCCTGTTCAGCTACATCACGATCAACTGGCGCGGCAAGCCGCTGCACGACCTGGAGACGGTCATCAACCTGATCGCCGCCACCAAGACCAGCACCGGCCTCGAGGTCTACGCCCGCCTCGACGACGGCGCCTACCCCGACAAGATCCGCGTCCCAGACACCGAGATCGCCGCCATCAACCTGCACGGCGATTCCTTCCACCCCGAATGGAACTACACCATCAAACCGAAACGTTGATTAGCTACGAGTCCTAACCGTTGGCCGACGAGACCTGAAGCTCGTCAGCTCTCGAAACCCTGCTGCGCTGCCTCGACCAGGTCGGGCAGCGTCTGCAGGTTGTACCCGCCCTCGAGCACGGCGGCGACGCGCGGGCCGAGCTGCGCCGACCGCCGCGCGAGCTCGCGGAAGCCCGTCCGCGTCACCTCCATGTCGGCGAGCGGGTCGTCGGCGTGCGCGTCGAAGCCCGCTGACACGATCACGAGCTCCGGCTCGAAGCGCCCCACGGCGTCCTCGACGGCGACCCACGCCTCGAGATACCGCTCATCGCCCGATCCGGCTGGGAGGGGAATGTTGAGCAGCGTCTCGTGCTGCTCGTCGGGGCCGCCGGTGCCCGGATAGAACGGCCACTGGTGGAGCGAGGCGAACAGGATCGTCGGGTCGTCGCCGACCACGTCCTGCGTGCCGTTGCCGTGGTGGACGTCCCAGTCGACGATCGCGACCCGCCCGACCCCGAGCTCGGCCTGGGCCCAGCGCGCCGCGATCGCCGCCGAGTCGAAGAAGCAGAAGCCCATGGCCCGCGCGCGCTCGGCATGGTGGCCGGGCGGTCGCGCGAGCGCGAAGCCGCCGCGCCGGACCGCCTCGATCGCCGCGCCGGCCGCGAGCAGCGCCGCCTCGAACGTCGTCTCGGTGCAGACGGTGTCCTGGTCGAGCCAGCCGTCGGTCGTGCGCACGCGCTCGAGCAGGGCGGCGTCGTGGCAGCGGAGGAGGTCCGGCTCGGACGCCGGCGTGCACTCGACGAACTCGAACCGCTCGTGCAGGACGTCGATCCGACGTTGCGACTCCGGATGCGGTCCCGTGGGATGGAGCCTCGCGAAGGCGCCGTGGCTTACGAGCTCGATGCGCGGACCGCCGCGAGGATCTCGTCCAGACTCCTGTCGCCCTGCAGCCGCCCCACCAGGTAGCAGAGGAGCGGCGCGTTCGTTCGGTCACCGCTCTGGTGGGCGGCGATCTTCGCGATCTTCAGCAGCGTCTGCGTGTCTTCGTCGGTCAGCTCGGCGTCGCCGCCGATCGCATCAGACACCGTGCGCAGCCACGCGTCCACTTGCGTCAGTCTATTTGCGCGAGCCGGTTCGCGAGCCCGTTGAGGCCGAGCGCGCGCGCGTGCGCCTCGGCCCGCGCCCAGTCGGGCGGAGTAGGCACGAGCTCCGGCAGCGGCGCCGAGGTGTCCATCGTCGCGATGCGGAGGTAGAGGCGAAGCTCGTCCGCGATCGCTCCGAAGCGGCCGTCGACGAGGGCTTGCCGGAGCGTGCCGTGAGCGGCGAGCACCTCGGCGGCCTTCTTCGGGCCGACCCCGGGTGCCCCGGGAATCCGGTCGGACGGATCTCCGCGCAGCGCGATGAAGTCCGGGACCTGCGCCGGGTCCACGCCGTAGCGGGCGCGCACCTCCTCGGGGCTGATCCGCGCGAGCTCGGAGACGCCCTTCACAGGCTGCAGGATCGTCACTCGCTCGGTGACGAGCTGGAACGCGTCGCGGTCGGAGGTGGCGACCAGAACGTTGCCGGGCCAGGCGCATGCGACCGCGGCGAGGAAGTCGTCGGCCTCGTAGCCGCCGGCCTTCGCCACGAGGAAGCCGAACGACTCGACGAGCTCCGGCAGCCGGGCGAGCTGCTCGAGGATGCCGTCCTCGAACTCGCGGCCGGACTGGTACGCCGGCAGCTCGTCGTGGCGGTAGGTCGGTATCTCGAGCGTGTCCCAGCCGACGAGCACCGACTCGGGCTGCTCTGACTCCCAGAGCCGCATCAGGAATCCGGCGAAGCCGACGAGGGCGTTCGCGGGCCTGCCGCTCCCGTCGCGGATCTGCTTCGGCAGCGCGTGGTAGGCGCGGTGGGCGAGCGAGTCGCCGTCGATCGCGAGGAGCGTGCCGCTCATAGAGACGCCTCGAGCGCGCGGATCGACTCCATCACCCGATCGGTTGCGACGCGCGCAGCGTCGGCCGGCTCGCGCCCGGCGAGATCGTCCAGCTCGACAGGCCGCCCGTACGCGACCCGCCAGGCCGTGAGGCGGCTCAGCCCGTCGGTGCCGGCGATGCCGGCGGGCACCAGCGGCACCCCGGCCTCGAGCGCGATTCGCGCCGCGCCGGTGTGCGCCTCGGCGACGCGCGTCTTGCGCAATCCCTTCTTGCGCCGCGTCCCCTCCGGGAACATGGCGATCACGTGCCCTTCCTGCGCGAGCGACACGGCCGTCTCGATCGCTTCGAGGTCGGCGCGGCCGCGTCGCACCCGGAACGCGCCGCAGCCCGCGATGATCGGCCCGAGCGGAAACCAGAACAGCTCGGACTTCGCCATGAAGCGCAGAAAGCGCCGCGGCCAGAGCGCGAGGCCGATCGCCCAGGGGTCGAGGTTGGACACGTGTCCGGCCGCCAGCACGTAGCCGCCGGAGGCGGGCAGGTTCTCGACCCCGCGCACGCGATAGCGGAAGGCGAGGCGCAGCACGGGCCAGGAGCAGACGGCGATCAGGGAGTAGAGCGGGGTGGGCCGCGGCGGACGTGTCACCGGCGGCGAGTATCGCCGATCTGCGCCACGGCGCTATGGTGGCGCGCGAAATGGCCGCCACGAAGGGACGCAGGCTCGTGATCGTCGAGTCGCCGCACAAGGCGAAGACGATCGCGGGCTACCTCGGCTCCGGCTACATTGTCGAGTCGTCGATCGGCCACATCCGCGACCTCCCGAACAACGCGGGCGAGATCCCCGCGAAGTACAAGGACGAGGGCTGGGCCCGGCTCGGCGTCAACGTCGACAGGGACTTCGAGCCGCTCTATGTGATCGACTCCCGCAAGAAGAAGGTCGTCGCAGAGCTGAAGGCGAAGCTGAAGGACGTCGACGAGCTCCTGCTCGCAACGGACGAGGATCGCGAGGGCGAGGCGATCGCCTGGCACCTCGTGCAGGAGCTGAAACCGAAGGTGCCGGTGCGCAGGATGGTCTTCCACGAGATCACCCGGGCCGCGATCGAGCGGGCGCTCGGGGAGACGCGGGAGATCGACAACTGCCTCGTCGACGCGCAGGAGGCACGGCGGATCCTCGACCGGCTGTACGGCTACGAGGTCTCGCCCGTGCTCTGGCGCAAGGTGATGCAGGGGCTGTCGGCCGGACGGGTGCAGTCGGTCGCCACCAGGCTCGTGGTCGAGCGCGAGCGCGCGCGGATGGCGTTCGTGGCGGCCGACTACTTGGACGTCGTCGCGACGTTCACGGAGGTCCGCTCCGGCGCCGGCGAAGCCGGCACCTCCGCTCCTGAGCGCCTCCGTCAAGCCTCCGGCGCTGGCGGGTTCACGGCTCGACTCGCCACCGTCGACGGCAAGCGCGTCGCGCAGGGCCGCGACTTCGGACAGGACGGCAGGCTCCGGACGAAGGACGCCGCGCAGCTCACCGAAGCCGATGCGCGCGACCTCGCAGCGAGGCTCGACGGCGCGAGCTTCACCGTCTCCTCCGTCGAGGAGAAGCCGTACACCCGCCGGCCGGCGGCTCCGTTCATGACCTCGACGCTGCAGCAGGAGGCGAGTCGCAAGCTGCGGCTCTCGTCGCAGCAGACGATGCGCACCGCCCAGAGGCTCTACGAGAACGGCTACATCACCTACATGCGCACCGACTCGACGACCCTGTCGGAGTCGGCGCTCACCGCCGCGAGCGCGCAGGCCCGGGAGCTCTACGGCGCCGACTCGGTGCCGGCCGCTCCGCGCCGCTACGAGCGGCGGGTGAAGAACGCGCAGGAGGCGCACGAGGCGATCCGGCCCGCCGGCGACCGCTTCCGCACGCCCGACGAGGTGCGCCGCGAGCTGTCGGGCGAGGAGCTTCGGCTCTACGACCTGATCTGGAAGCGCACCGTCGCGTCCCAGATGGCGGACGCGCGCGGACAGACGGTGTCGGTCCGGATCGCCGCGCAGACCTCCGACGGCCACAGCACCGAGTTCGCGACCGCGGGCACGGTGATCACCTTCCGCGGGGTCCTGCTCGCCTACGAGGAGGGCCGTGACGAGGCGGCGGCCGACGAGGCGGAGGAGCGGAGACTGCCGCCGCTCGCGCAGGGCGACGCGCTCGTCGCGACGGCGCTCGAGCCCGACGGCCACTCGACGTCGCCGCCGTCGCGGTTCACTGAGGCGAGCCTGGTCAAGGCGCTCGAGGAGCGGGGGATCGGCCGGCCGTCGACCTACGCCGCAATCATGGGGACGATCCTCGATCGCGGCTACGTGCGCAAGCAGGGTCAGGCGCTCGTGCCGGAGTTCCTCGCGTTCGCCGTGGTCAACCTGCTCGAGCGTCACTTCTCGCAGCTTGTCGACTACGAGTTCACGGCGCGGATGGAGGACGACCTCGACGGGATCGCCGGCGGCGACGAATCGCGGACGGAGTGGCTCCGGCGGTTCTACTTCGGGTCGGACGGCGACGACGGCCTGAAGACGCTCGTCGAGACGCATCTCGGCGACATCGACGCGCGTGAGGTGAACACCGTCCCGATCCCGCGCACCGACATCGTCGTGCGCGTCGGCAAGTACGGGCCTTATCTCGAACGGGGGGAGCAGCGCCAGACGCTTCCCCCCGACATCGCGCCCGACGAGCTGACGCCGGAGCGCGCGGAGGAGATCCTCGCCCTCGGCAAGTCGGAGCAGGAGCTCGGGGTCGACCCGGAGACGGGCAACACGATCGCGGTTCGCTCCGGGCGCTACGGCCCGTACGTCACGGAGGTGCTCGACGGCGACGCGAAGCCGCGCACCGCCTCGTTGCTGACCGGGATGAGCGCCGAGACGGTGACCCTCGACCAGGCGCTCAGGCTGCTCACCCTGCCCCGCACGCTCGGCGAGTCCGACGGCGAGGAGGTGATCGTGACGAATGGGCGCTACGGACCGTATGTGAAGCGGGGCAAGGAGTCGCGGTCGCTCGCCACCGAGGAGCAGATGTTCACGATCACGCTCGAGGAGGCGCTCGCGAAGCTGGCCGAGCCCAGGACGCGCGGCCGCGCTGCCGCGCCGCCGCTCAAGGAGCTCGGTGACGACCCGGTCTCGGCGCGGCCGATCGTCCTCAAGGAGGGACGTTTCGGCCCCTACGTGACGGACGGAGAGACGAACGCGAGCCTGCGGGCGGGCGATTCGGTCGAGTCGATCGACGCATCGCGGGCGGCGGAGCTGCTCCAGGATCGCCGCGAGCGAGGGCCGGCGAAGAAGCAGCGGAAGCCGAAGAAGCGCTCGTAGCGCGCTCGGCGTTCCGATTCGCGACGGTACTTCAACATTTTTCCGGCGGAAGCGTCCATAATCAGAGGCGGCCGGAGAGAGGAATGGCCGTGCCGCTGCACGCGTTTGCAGTGGCGGTATCCTGGCCCGGGCCGAATCGGAGCCCGGGTGCGCGAGAGCAGGTTTGCAGCGCCGCTCGCAGAAACGAAAGGACATCGATTCTCACTTGACTCAGAGTCAGCTTTCTGAACTGCTCGACACCGAGAGCGCCCGCGCCCTGATCGAGGCGGGCGAGGAGCGCGGCTGGATCGAGCCCGCCGAGCTCGAGGCGTTCGCCGTCGAGAAC